>CAZNRJ010000042.1:0-5398 GCA_964574945.1 uncultured Ohtaekwangia sp.
ACAAGACATCCCCTTGCATTTCTGGTAGAGGCTGCTGATGATATCTGTTATAATATCATTGACCTGGAAGACGGTTGCCGGTTGGGGTTGGTTTCTGTAACTGATACGATTGAGTTGCTGGCGGCAATTTTGGGTTCTGACTTCAATCCCGAAAAGGCAGAACGCATTAAAAGTGTTGACGAAAAGATTGGTGTGCTGCGCGCCATGGCAATTGGCAAATTGATTACCGATGTAGTGGATGTATTTCTGCAAAACGAAACCGCCATACTATCCGGAATTTTTGATCAGGCGTTGACTGATTTAGGATCGTATAAAAACCAGTTGAAGCAAATCATTGACATCTCCATTTCAAAAATCTATCGCGCACGCCATGTGGTTGAAATTGAATCGGCAGGATTTGAAGTGTTGCCGGGGTTGTTGGAAGAATTCATTAAAGCAGCTGAACATTTAATAAAGAAAAATCAGGCGCGAAAATATTCTAACCTTGCAAGACTGCTTCCTTCTGAAACTACGGCAGTTATTCAATCGAATCCGGACAACACGTATTTGCATTTTCGCGAAGTCATTGATTTTGTATCGGGCATGACGGATACACACGCACTTTCTTTGTACAGAAAGATTAATGGGTTTGAAATTTAATCAGGTATGAATTGGATACTTCTTATCGTGGCCGGTTTGTTCGAGGTAGGCTTTGCCACCTGCCTCGGCAAAGCAAAAGAGACTTCGGGCACAACGTCTGTTTATTGGCTTGCCGGATTTTTCTGTTGCCTGGCCATAAGCATGTTTTTGCTTTATAAAGCTGCGCAAACTCTCCCTATCGGCACTGCCTATGCTGTTTGGACGGGCATTGGCGCAGTAGGTACTGTAATAGCAGGCATTATACTTTTTAAGGAGCCGGCAGATTTCTGGCGAATATTTTTTATCACCACGTTAATAGCTTCCATTGTTGGACTAAAGTGGGTTTCGCAATAACAATTGCAAAAAGCCTTCGCATAAGCAAAATTTCTTAGTTTTACCAATTCAAAAATTCAGGACTCACCCACTTAGGCATGTGGTATAAAGTAGCAGATCTTATTATCCGTTTTAGAGTGTTGTTGATCGGTGTGATTGGCGCCATCACCCTTGTAATGGCATTCTATGCATCTAAGGTTGAAATGAGCTACGACTTTGCGCGTACGGTGCCACCGGAAGATCCGGACATGATCTTCTTCAACAAGTTTAAACAACAATTTGGCGAAGACGGAAACATGATGGCCATCGGTGTGAAAGACAGCGCCATTTATAAGCTTGATGGGTTTAATAAATTAAGAGAGCTCAGCTTAAAGCTAAAAGGAATTGATGGGATAAACGAAGTACTTTCATTACCACTTCTAAGGGTTATTCAAAAAGATACCATTGAAAAGAAATTTTATCTCGCACCGCTTTTCCCGGAAAAAATAACCTCGCAACAACAATTGGATAGCCTTTTGGCTATCGCGCGCGATCAAAAGTTTTATATGGGGCAGTTGGTGAATTTATCCAATGGGGCCACAATGATTTTAGCTCCTATGAATAAAGAGTATGCTAACTCCGTGAAACGATTGGATGTTACCAGTTCATTGATTCAGTACGGTAACGAATTTGTTAAAGACACCGGAATTGACATTCACTACGCGGGGCTGCCATTTGTGCGCTCGGTTATGGTGAGCCAGGTTCGCAAAGAGTTGTCTTTGTTTCTTTTTCTTTCAGCCGTTGTCACGGGAATCATCATGCTCCTCTTTTTCCGTTCCATACGGGCAGTTATTTTTTCCATGATTATGATTGGGGTAGTGGTGGTGTGGACAATAGGAACCATTACACTGCTTGGGTTTAAAATCAGTTTGCTTAGCGGATTGATACCACCCGTAATTGTTACGATTGGAATCACGAATGCGATTTACCTGTTGAATAAGTACCACGTTGAATATGTGAACCGGAAAAATAAAATGGAAGCCATTCGCATTGTGGTGCAAAAAATGGGACTGGCTACCTTCCTTACTAACCTCACCGTAGCCATTGGTTTTTTAACCTTGCTGGTAACGGATATTACGGTGTTGCGCGAGTTTGGTATTGTGGCCGGTATCAACATCATTGTATTGTTTGTAGTAAGCTTAGTAATGATTCCGGGAATTTTATCATGGATGCCCGAGCCATCGCCTAAGCACCTTAAGCATCTTGATTTCAAAATATTAGGTGGCTTTGTGAGGCTGGTTGATTTGATGGTTCATCGCCATCGCGCTTTTATTTATATCGCTACTGTCATTATCACAGGGTTATCAATTTTTGGGATGTCAAAACTCTATTCGGTTTCTTTTATGGTGGATGACATCCCAAAGGAGAGCCCGGTGATGAAAGATTTGAAGTTTGTGGAGGAAAATTTTAGCGGCATTATGCCATTGGAGATTGAAGTGGACTTGCAGACTAAACGCAAAAACCCCTTGCAGAATTTGAAGATTGCCAAAGCGATTGATGCCTTCGAATCTTCATTGGATTCCATCACGGTTACTTCGCGCCCTATCTCTGTTTTGAGCTTTATCAAAGCATCGCGCCAGGCATATTATAACAATAACCCGGATTGGTATGGACTGCCTTCCTCCGATATGGAAGCCAAGTATGTGCTGAGCTACCTGAAAGGACAAACAGACAACAGCGGCCTCTTCAATTCTTTTGTTGACTCAACGTATCAAAAGATGCGCATCTCCATGCAAATGGCTGATATCGGTTCTGTGAAAATGGATTCGTTAGTTCGTAATATTATTGAACCCAGGGCGGCTGTCTTAGTGGCCGACCTTAAGGAAATCCTAAAATCCAAAAGCGATTCTGTAGTTGTTACCGTTACGGGATCTTCTAAAATATTCATTAAGGGAAATAATTTTCTGATTGAAAACCTTACGGAGAGTTTAATACTCGCGTGTATTTTAATTACACTTTCTATGGCGATCCTGTTTGCGAATGTGCGCATGATCCTGATTTCGTTAATCCCCAACCTGATTGCTTTAATGATCACAGCGGGCTTGATGGGTTATTTCAATATTCCGCTGAAAGCGAGTACAGCCCTGATCTTCAGTATTACATTTGGGATTTCAGTGGACAACTCCATTCGTTTTCTGGCAAAGTACCGCCAGGAGTTACTCTCGAGCGGGTTCTTTGTGCCGCGCTCCGTAAGCGAAAGTATTTTGGAAACGGGGAAAAGTATTGTCTATACCTCTATCGTACTGTTTGCAGGCTTTATCATTTTTGCATTCTCCGATTTCGGGGGCACGGTGGCGTTGGGCTTACTTACCTCCACCACGTTGTTGATCTCTATGTTCACTAATTTAATTTTGTTACCGGCCCTGATCATGACATTCGACAAACCCAAAAAGAGTGAAGGGCGTTTGGTCATTGATGATTTTGATTCGAGCTTCTACGGTGAACAGGAAGATGAAGCGATCGATTTGAGCAAAATCAAAATTCACGATCGCAGCGGGGCTGCTGAGTAATTGATACATCCAAGCTGTGCAAATTCCCATTACCAATCCGTGTTGGCTAAATCCATGTTCAGCAATGTCCTAATGGCTAAAATGTCCTAAATTGCGGCCTTTATTTTAGTGAGAAGTGAGCAAATACAGAGAATTTAAGGAATTAAACCTCGCCCAGGTGGCCTCAGAAATGCTAACCTTTTGGAAAGAGGAAAAGATTTTTGAGAAATCAGTTAGCAACCGCGAGGGAAGTCCATCATTCACCTTTTATGAAGGACCACCCTCGGCCAACGGAACACCGGGCATTCACCATGTAATGGCACGCACGGTAAAGGATATTTTCTGCCGGTTCAAAACTTTACAGGGCTACCAGGTTAATCGTAAAGGAGGTTGGGATACGCATGGTCTGCCGGTTGAGTTACAAGTGGAGAAAGAGCTGGGCATTACCAAAGATGATATTGGCAGGAAAATTTCTGTAGAAGATTACAATAAGAAATGCCGCGAAACGGTGATGAAGTACAAAGATCAGTGGGATGACCTTACGCTGAAGATGGGCTATTGGGTTGATTTAGAAAAGCCCTACATCACTTACGAGAAAGAATATATTGAATCACTGTGGTGGATATTGAAACAGTTGTATGACAAGAAATTGTTGTACAAGGGGTATACGATTCAGCCCTACTCACCGGCAGCCGGTACGGGGTTAAGTTCGCATGAATTGAATTTGCCGGGTTGTTATAAGGATGTGAAGGACACCTCGGTGGTGGCGCAGTTTAAAGTGAAGCGCGATGCGAAGTCGGAGTTTTTATTCAAATCAGTACAAGGTGATGTTCATATACTTGCCTGGACTACTACACCATGGACACTTCCTTCCAATACTGCATTGGCGGTTGGTGAGAAAATAAAATATGTGTTGGTCAGCTCGTTCAATCAATACACGCATAAACCCGTTCATGTTGTTTTAGCGAAAGATCTGTTCGCAAAATATTTTTCAGACAAGAACAAAGATTTAAAACTTCAGGATTATAAAGCTGGAGATAAAAATATACCATTTGAAGTTGTTAAGGAATTTACAGGAAAAGATCTTGTTGGCATACGCTATGAACAACTGATGCCTTACTTGCAGCCGTTCTATGATGCAGATAAAGCATTTCAGGTAGTGGCAGGGGATTTTGTTACCACCGAAGATGGAACAGGCGTAGTACACATTTCACCAACGTTTGGTGCCGATGACTTTAGAGTGGCCAAGCAAAATGGAATTCCAGCGCTCACGGTAAAAGATGAATTAGATAATGAAGTGCCCACGGTTGACAGAAAAGGAAAATTCATTTCCGTAATCGGAGAAAAATTAAAGGAAGGTGTAGGGAAGTTCAATATCAAAACGCACAAGCCGCTTGGCGCTGATGATTTTTATGTAAAGAATTACACCAATGAAGATGAAACCCATCCGGATTATAAAAATACGGATGTAATCATCTCCATTATTCTTAAGGAAGAAAACAAAGCCTTCAAAGTCGAGAAGTACGAACACACCTATCCGCATTGCTGGCGCACCGATAAACCCGTGTTATATTATCCGTTAGACAGCTGGTTTATAAAAACCACCGCTTTAAAAGATAAGATGGTGGCGTTGAACAAAACCATCAATTGGAAGCCGGAATCAACAGGCACAGGACGGTTTGGAAACTGGTTAGAGAACCTGGTGGATTGGAATTTATCGCGTTCACGGTATTGGGGAACACCACTTCCTATCTGGAGATCGAAAGACGGGAAGGAAGAAATTTGTATTGGCTCGATTGAGCAGCTAACAAAAGAGGTTGAGAAGGCAAACGCAGTTGGAATTAAAAACAAGGTGTCAATTGACAATGGACAATTGACAATGGACTTGCACCGACCTTATGTAGATGAGATTACGCTCG
>CAZNRJ010000042.1:5408-7735 GCA_964574945.1 uncultured Ohtaekwangia sp.
AAGCGGATTTAATTGATGTGTGGTTTGATTCCGGTGCGATGCCGTATGCGCAATGGCATTATCCTTTTGAGAATAAAGAAATTTTCGAAAAGAATTATCCGGCTGATTTTATTGCTGAAGGTGTAGATCAAACGCGGGGTTGGTTCTTTACGCTTCACGCAATTGCCACCATGCTAAGCGAAAGCAGTGACGAAGTGAAAGCGGTCAACAAGAAAGTTGGGAATGGGGGAGTGGCTTTCAAAAATGTTATCTCCAACGGCTTGGTGCTCGACAAGAGTGGCAACAAAATGAGCAAGAGCAAAGGCAATGTGGTAAACCCGTTTGAGGCCCTTGCCAAGTATGGCCCTGATGCCGTGCGCTGGTACATGATGGAGAATGCACCGCCCTGGGATAACCTCAAGTTTGATTTTGATGGGATTGTAGAAACGCAACGCAGGTTTTTTGGAACACTTATTAACACGTATTCATTCTTTGTACTGTATGCCAACATCGATGGCTTTGTTAAGGATGAAATGAACAATGTTCCCTACGAAAAATTGGCACCGCTTGATAAGTGGATTATCACCAAGGAACAATCTTTAATTGAAGAAGTAACAGCTGCCTATAATGAGTACGAGCCAACGAAGGCGGCACGTGCTATTCAGGATTTTGTTAACGATCATCTCTCTAACTGGTATGTTCGGTTAAACAGGAAGCGTTTCTGGCAACCCACCTACGCTGAAGCTTCGGTGGATAAACCAACTAATAAAACTTCGGATGAATCAGGTTTTAATTTGCTTCTTTCTGAAGATAAAAAAGCTGCTTATGAAACGTTGTATGAATGTTTGATGGTAACAGCACAATTGATGGCGCCTATTGCGCCTTTCTTTAGTGAGTGGTTATATAAAAACCTTACCGATAATATTCGCAGTCGTGCCAAACAATTCAATACACCGCTTCAGTTCGAGTCAATTCACCATACATTGATGATCAAGCCTGAACCTAAGCGAAAGGATTTTGAATTGGAAGTATCCATGGATTATGCGCAACGTATTTGTTCATTAGTGCATTCAATCCGCAAGAATAGTAAGGTGAAAGTACGCACGCCATTGCAAAAAGTATTGTTACCCGTGTTGGATGAAAAATTTGCACAACGGGTGAAAAGTGTGGAGGCAATTATTAAAGCCGAAGTAAATGTTAAGGAAATACAATACATTGATGACACCAGCGGTTTATTGGTTAAGAAAGTGAAACCTAACTTCGCAAAGCTTGGCAAACAGTACGGGCCAAAAATGAAAGAGGTTTCGGCTGTAATTAATTCGTTTACCAAAGAGGATATTCAGGTAATTGAAAAGAGTGGAACGTTGGCAAAAGGAGGTTTTGATTTAGTATTGGATGATGTGCTGATTTCTTCAGAGGATATTCCCGGGTGGGCCGTGGCTTCTGAAAACGGACTTACCGTAGCGCTGGATATCACGCTCACCGATGAATTGAAACGTGAAGGTATTGCCCGTGATTTTGTGAACCGCGTTCAAAATCTCCGGAAGGATATGGGCCTGGCCGTGCTTGATAAAATTGCCATTGAAGTTGAAAAGAATGGCGAAGCGGTTTCGTCTGCGCTTACAGAGCACAAAGAATACATCCGCACCGAAACACAAGCACTTACTTTAGAGTTAAAGGAGCAGGTAACTAATGCAATTGAAGTGGAAATGGATGAATTTATGTTAAAATTAAAAATTACAGTCAACTAAGCTTACGCTGAATAAAGAAGAGATGAATTATAAAAAATATTTTTTGATTGCGTTGATTGTGATTCTGGTTGACCAGGCCAGTAAACTGTTGGTATATAATTATATGTACATCCACCAGGAGATAAATGTGCTGGGAAATTGGTTTCGATTACATTACTTACTTAATCCAGGCATGGCGTTTGGCATTCGCTGGGAAAGTGAATTTGGAAAACTTGCTCTTACGGTCTTTCGCGTTTTTGCAATGGCGGGCATTACCTACTATCTGTATAAGATGATCAGCAAGCGTGCGCACAGCGGGTTTTTGGTTTGCCTTGCACTTATATTGGGTGGCGCCATGGGCAATGTGATTGATAGTATTTTTTATGGCGTGTTTTTGAACAATGCCCCGCTGGAATCACCTTCACCGTGGTTTCATGGACAGGTGATTGACATGTTATATTTTCCGTTGTTTGATTTTTATTGGCCGGAATGGGTGCCTTTTAAAGGCGGACAATATTTTGAGTTCTTTAGTCCCGTGTTCAACATTGCCGACTCGTCTATATTCATTGGGGTAGTGATCATTCTTTTTTCGCAGAAGCGTTTCTTCAAAGAAGAATT
>CAZNRJ010000042.1:7745-13488 GCA_964574945.1 uncultured Ohtaekwangia sp.
GCATGTGACAACTATTGAACAATCTGAAATCACTCTTATCTCCACGAATGAGTCACAATCGCAGACCTCTGATCATGTGTCTGATCCTGAGAACGAACAAACTTCACGCGCTGCAGGGGAGTAGTCTTTAATTTAGTTGCCAGGTAAGGTAATTATACCAATGGGGTTGCGAATCTCGATTGAACCTGCGATCTTTTGTCATTCATGAAGAAAGCATCCGCCAAGCGTATTCCCAAAGAAATCCTTGATCTCGTTCGCGAGCAGCTAACCCGCACCGGTTTCCACGAATCTGTCGGAACAGGCCGATGGAGTTTTATACACGGTTTGCAGAAAGCAGTGAAAGACTTTATTAAGACAACCCCTGCGCTCGACCCGCAATTAACCCTTAGTTACCCGCAAGGTCCGTCAGAAGATTTATTAAGAAGGGCCTTTAACTTAAAGAGTCCTCCGGGAGCCACACAATCCCTTCGTAATTTGTTAAGCCTTTTTGCTACTCAAAATCAATTGGATTGGAATAGCCTGATCAATGAACGGTTTGCAGCCAAGTATAAAACCTTGCTGGATGTTGATACCGAGGATGGAATTGATCAGGATGCGGTAACGGGCATTGACCCAACTAACATGGAGTCATTCGCTACAAAAATTGCGAATGTACTTTTTGAAAAACTTTCCGGAAAGGAAATGGATTTTGTGAAAGAGCAGATGGATGATGAGAAGTTGGTTCGTGCAGCTACCGAAGAAATTGCAGGGCTATATGTTCCTTCGTTGAACGATCCATCGAAACCTGAATTTCCACCACGACCTTTTTATGAACCCCGGTTTCCGGCATCAAATACTTTTCGTGTAGATGTTCCCGGCTTTACCAACGTTTGGCTGAAAGATGAAAGCACCAATCCTACCGGCACACACAAAGCGCGCATGGCTTGGGAGGTTTTAATCAAGGCAAAGCGGTATAATATTAAAGAGGTTTCAATTATTTCCTCAGGCAGTGCCGCTGCGGCCATCCAGCATTTTTTCAATTTGTTTAAGGTAAACACCAAGCTGAAGGTGCTGATGGACAATCGCATTAATCCATCTATAATGGCAGCGCTTCGGCAAATGGGTTGCGAGGTGTACGAAACGGATTTGAGCAAAGAATCCCTTTCGAGCAAAGAGATCAAAGAACTAACAAACAACAAGGAAGGTATCGATATTACCTATCGTGAAATCCTGGATAGGTTTAATGATAATTACTACGATTGGCTTTCGTATGAAGTGCTGAATGAAAATCCGGGGTATTGTTTTGTGCCTTTTGGTACAGGCGATTTGTTTGTGAATATTTTAATTATTGCCGAGCGTGAGTTTAACAATAGAATCTATAAACATGACCCACGCTTTTTGGGTGATATTAAAAAAATAGGCGCCTGTAATTTTATGGGTGCTACTACCCGCGATGCCAACTCGCGCCTCGATAAATTATTTTCTTATTACTTGCCTTCGCTGGATGATTATCAATTTTACATCAACTCGCTGATTCAAAATGAACGCATTGGTAATCTTTCGGGCATTTTGGATGTGGATGAGAATTACATTGAAGAAGCGCTTGATATCAGTCGTAAGCATTCTATTCGGTGCGAACCTTCCGGGATAGCAGGATTAGCCCTATTGCTCCAGATGAAAGATGAACTGCCCCGCGATGAAAAAATCCTGATCGTTAATACAGGATCAACCATTTATCCCGGCAAGGGTAATTAGGCCAGAACTTTTATTGGCAGAACTTCTAAGATTCCTTTCATGGAAATTAGAAGCTATGAGATCGCGCAGCATTATGCAGATTATCGGAATTATTGTAGCCATCCTTATCATTCTTCTGTTGTATAAAACCTGAATAGTTGCATTAAAACTATCTATTTTGCGTTTTGATCCGAAAAAAAAGTATTAATTTTACGGATTAAATCGAAAAAATGGTAACAAGGGGTTTAGAAAGCCACATTTCATCAAAATTAACAGATAACAAGGCGATTATTATTTTGGGTCCAAGGCAGGCCGGAAAAAGCACTTTACTTGGTCAGTTACATACCAAATTAAAACCGCCCGTTGTGATTTGGAACGGAGATGAAACAGACATCCGAACGATGTTGAAGAACCCAACTTCCACCCTATTAAAATCTTTGCTCGGTACTGCAAAAACAATAATTATTGATGAAGCGCAAAGGATTGAAAATATTGGCCTCTGTTTGAAGTTAATTACCGATAATATAAAGAATGTAAAAGTAATTGCTTCGGGTTCTTCTGCCTTTGAACTTGCCAACAAAATAAATGAACCCCTCACAGGCCGTAAATGGGAATACAATTTATATCCCTTGTCATTCGGTGAAATGGTTAACCATACCAGTTTGTTGGAGGAAAAAAGAGTATTAGAACATCGGTTATTATATGGCTACTACCCCGAGGTAGTAACAGGGGCTGGCAACAAGCAGGAATTATTAAAGCAGTTAGCCAGCAGTTATCTATATAAAGACATACTTACCTGGGAGCGCATACAGAAACCCGATAAGTTAGAAAAGTTAGTTCAGGCGCTGGCCTTTCAGATGGCGCAATTAATCAGCTATCATGAATTGGGTCAATTTTGTGGGTTGAATTCTGAGACGATCGAAAAGTACATTCATTTGTTAGAAAAAGCATTTATAGTTTATCGTTTACCGGCCTTTAGTCGCAACTTGCGAAATGAATTAAAGAAAAGTTATAAAATTTATTTTTATGACACCGGCTTGCGCAATGCCATAATTAACCAATTTAATCCGTTGGCGCTCAGGAATGATACCGGGCAGTTGTGGGAAAACTGGTTTATTACTGAACGATTGAAATATTTGAATAATAATTCAAAATTTGCTTCCCGTTTTTTTTGGCGCACACTGGCACAGCAAGAAGTGGACTATGTGGAAGACAGTGACGGGAAAATTAATGCGTTCGAGTGTAAATGGAATCCGAATGCGAAAGGTAATTTGAGCAAAGCCTTTATTAATGGATACCCGCAGGCAACCACACATATTATCCATCCGCAAAACGCAGAGAACTATTTAGTGTAAAACATTATTTGATAAGCAAAATCTTATGGCAGAAAACCTGATTATCTCTTTATCCACCGATAAAACCTCTAAGTATCAAACACTGGTACCTCAAATAGCAGCATTGATTGCGGGTGAACCGGATGTTATTGCCAATCTTTCAAACATTGCTGCAGCTTTAAAACAAACCATGAATTTTTTCTGGGTGGGTTTTTATTTAGTGAATAATGATGAGTTGGTGCTGGGCCCTTTCCAGGGACCGATCGCCTGCACACGCATTGGGTTAGGAAAAGGAGTGTGTGGCACAAGTTGGAAGGAAAAGAAAACGATCATTGTCCCTAATGTAGATGAGTTTCCCGGGCACATCGCGTGTAGCTCGGCTTCCAAATCAGAAATTGTTTTGCCAGCATTTAAAAAAGGTGAGGTAGCGCTCGTGTTAGATGTTGATAGTGATTCGTTAAATGACTTTGATGAAATTGACGAACTGTACTTAAAGCAAGTGATGGCAATCATTGAAGGGTTTATTTGATCTGTTAGTATGCCCACCCAGGAATTTTATCGGCAGCGTGCCCACCAGTTTGCCCAACAACGCGAGCACGTTGAAAAAGTAATTAAACAATTAGCATGGAGCAGGGTTGCCTTGATGGCAATTGTTGGATGGTTGATCTATGCAGGCTTTTCGGATTCAATTTTCTTTGCACTGATTCCTGTTCCGTTGGCCATCTTTATTTTTCTGATCAATAAGCAGACTGCCCGGGAGGAACGAAAGAAATTACTTTCTTACTTAGAAGAACTTAATTATTCCGAAGCAAAGGGACTGGGTTTTGAGCCAACATGTTTTTCGGATGGCATCCGGTTTGCCGATCCCCATCATCCGTATAGTCATGACCTTGATCTTTTCGGAAACGGATCCCTGTTCCAATATATAAACCGATGTGGCACCGAATTGGGCGAAGACCGTTTGGCGCGCGATCTGAAAGCGTTGAATTATTCCCGCGAAGGGTTGATGGAGCGACAAGACGCTGTGCGCGAGTTGGGTTCTCAGGTAGAATTCAGGCAACACGTGTGGGCTCTTGGCCGGCAAATTCGTGAGTTTACTTTTGACCAAACCTTTTTACGCATCTGGTTATCAGAAAAACCATTTCTTTATGGTAAGAGGGATTATACAATTTTACGGTGGACATTGCCAGCCATAGCAATCATAATAGCGGCCCTTACAATCTATGATCTAAGTTATTTTCCAATGCTTTTTATAGTGATGACCATGCAGATTTCAATTGCAGGGATTCACGCAAAGAAAATCGGTGACCTTCAGCGCGGATTGAGTAAAGGAAAGGACGCACTTGGCAATTATGCGCGAATTTTTGAATTACTTACTCAACAGAAATATGAATCGGCTTTGATGAAGAAACATTTTCAAACTGCTCATGAAGCATTTGAAAAAGTTGCACAATTCTCGAAGTTGGTGAATGCATTAGAGTCGCGCATGAATCCTATTGCCATGATGTTTGGCAATGGATTGTTTTTGTATGACTTACATGCAGTGAGCAGGGTGGAAGCCTGGCGCGAAGCGAATGCGCAGCAACTTCCGGGGTGGCTTGAATCATTAGCCGAGTGGGATGCCCTCATCTCGTTGGCCACGCTCCATTTTAATAATCCATCATACGCTTTTGCAGAGTACAGTGAAAAAAATCAGTTGCAAGGAAAGTCAATTGGCCATCCCCTTATTTCAGACAAAGAAAGAATCACTAACGATTTTGAAATTGGAAATCCCGCTACTGTATGGTTGATCACGGGAGCAAACATGGCAGGCAAGAGTACTTTTTTACGAACGTTGGGGGTCAACTTTATTTTAGGTGGTGTTGGCGCGCCCGTGTGCGCAAGTAACTGGACAATGCCATTGATAGCACTCCGCACGGGAATGAGAACTTCAGATTCTTTGCAAGATCATCAATCGTATTTTTATGCTGAGCTTCACCGGCTACAATCGATCATGCAGGAATTGCGTGGCGGCAAGCCGATGGTAATTCTATTGGACGAGATTTTAAAAGGCACTAACTCAACCGATAAGCAAGCCGGCTCGCGCGAATTGATTAAGCAATTAAAAGACCTGCAAGCCCTGGTGGTATTGGCAACACACGATATTGCGTTGGGCGATTTGGAAGAACAGTATCCAAAACAAATTGCCAATGCCTGCTTTGAAGGGAAAATTGAAAACGATCAATTGACTTTTGATTACACTTTACATCCAGGTGTGGCACAAAAAGCAAATGCTACTTTTTTGATGCGAAAGATGGGCATCATCCCGAAAGGCTAAGGATTCTTTGATTTCAAAAAAGATTGATTAGCTTAGTTTACCAATTTCAGGAACTATGAAATCGATCTGCTTTCTGGCTTTCCTTTTGCCCATCACATTGTTTGCTCAAATCGGGGCAAAAACCCAACAAACAAAAGTAGCCGGCATTTGGCAAAACTCCCAGTTCGGGTATCAAATGACGCTCATGCTCAACCCCGATGGCAGCGGTGAATTTGACGGGGAGTCGGTTACTTATACAACCTCAGCCAATAAGCTTTCGATTACTCAGGCCGGACAGACAACCGTATATGCATTTATGGTTCAGGGTAATTCTCTCACGTTGTCGGGTGGCGATTTAGATAAGAGCATTACGTTTGCCAAAGCCGGCACGGCTGAAAAT
>CAZNRJ010000042.1:13498-15338 GCA_964574945.1 uncultured Ohtaekwangia sp.
CCAGCATCAAAACCGATTCTAAAAATTCACTCCTTGGAGTATGGTCTGGAAATGGCGAGTCCATCGAATTCAAATCCAATGGCCAATGCATTTATCTGGGGAACACATTTCCTTATGAGGAATCTCAAGGGCACGTTATCCTTACTACTCAACAAGGCAAGGCGATGTTTGCTTATACCATTCAGGGTGACCAACTAAACCTTACCGCCAATGGACAGCAGGTATCTTATACACGCGGGGCAAGTAATCAATCTGCCCAAGCCAATAATTCGCAAAATAAGAGTGGCGGAAACATTGCACAGGAATTGGTAGGTAAATGGTGTTGGACCAATGTTACCACTACAAACTCCGGGGGCTCAACGTCCAGCAGGTGTATTGTGCTTAACGCGAACGGTACCTATGAATATGCTTCGGAGCGATCCATGGATACCAACACGGATGCGTTTTATGCGGGCACTTCATCACAAGGTTCTGACCGGGGTACCTGGTACGTTCAGGGCGACAGGATTTTCTACACCTCACAAAGCAGCGGGCAAGGATCGTATCAACTGAAAAAAATAAACCATCCAAAAACGCGAGACCCAATGATTGTGCTGGATGGTGAAACGTATGTTACCTACTATCAAAAGCCTTCCTGGTAGGCAACCAAAGAACAGCAGCATAGTGAAATCAAAACCTGAAAACCAAAATACTTTCGACTTTCTTAATCAGTTTCATCCGCTCACCAATGTTGATTTTGAATTACTAACAAAAGATTTACCCACGCGAAAAGCTCAAAAAGGAGAGTGGCTTATAGCTCCCGGTCAAATTCAGCGCGAATTATATTTTGTTCAGAAGGGTGTTCAGATGTCATACTATGAGGCGGAAGATAAGTTACACGTGATTGCTTTCACCTATCCGCCCAATGTGTGTGCAATTCCTGATTCGTTTTCATTTCAGCGCAAAAGTAAATTCTATTTGAAATGTTTGTCTGACAGCGAGTTTCTTGTTCTTACCTATGACAAGCTCCAGGTGATTTTCGATCAATCGCGCAACATCGAAACTTTTTTCAGAAGGGCGAATGAAGCATTACTCGCTGCCACCATCGACAGGCATCTTGAATTCAATATACTCACAATTGAAGAGCGATATAGGATTTTTTGCCAACGCAGCGCTCATTTACTTCAAATTGTACCGCACAAGTATATTGCCTCCTATCTTGGAATAGACGCTACCAACTTCAGTAAGTTATATAATACAGTTAAAATATAGAATCTTGGTTTATACCAAGATTTGAAAAGGAACCCGGTAGTTCTTTTGTCTAAAAAGATATGAAAACAGCTACCTGGTTAGATCGGGAAATTTATCCGTTCACGTCACATTATTTTACAGTCAATGGTCAGCAACTCCACTTTATTGATGAGGGTGAAGGCGAAACCATTCTTTTTGTTCATGGCACTCCCTCCTGGAGTTTTGATTTTCGGAACGTAGTTAAGCAACTGAGAAGTAAGTTCCGGTGTATCGCTATTGATCATATTGGTTTTGGACTTTCTGATAAACCCCGGGAGTATGATTACAGCACTCCTAACCATGCAAATACGCTTGAGAAATTTATTAAAGACCGGGGTTTGAAAAACATAACTTTAGTTGTTCATGATTTTGGCGGACCGATTGCCTTGTCTGTTGCGATTAAAAATCCATTCTTATTCAAGCGGTTGATTATTCTTAACTCGTGGCTTTGGAGCAGCGAGTTGGAGCCTGGGTTTATCAAGCTCAGGCGGATTTTAAAAAGCCCGTTGCTTCCATTTTTGTATCGGTGCTTTAATTTTTCGCCAGCTTACTTGCTGCCAAAATCTTTTGG
>CAZNRJ010000042.1:15348-16388 GCA_964574945.1 uncultured Ohtaekwangia sp.
AAAAGATTTTGGCAGCAAGTAAGCTGGCGAAATCTTTTGGTGAAAGAAAAATTGATAAGCGGATACATCCATATTATATGCGCCCATTTTCCAATCGTAATGAACGGTTAGGCCCTTTGGCTTTTGCGAAATCACTCCTTAATGACCAGGCTTGGTTTGAGGAGTTGTGGAACAACCGAAAATCAATAAGCTCGTTGCCTGCACTTTTAATTTGGGGACTAAAGGATCCCTTCGTTACAGAAAAATATTTGCGAAAATTTAAGGAAGGTTTTAGTAATTCTGAAGCGATTGAGCTGCCGCGATGTGGTCATTTTCCGCAAGAAGAGGAGTCTGATCACGTAATATCAGGTATCACAAAATTTCTATCAGAAACTCAATAACAACTTTTTGATTTTCCATTGCCGGAAATTGCTAACTTGGTTCAATAATCCCCTGCCTTATGAAACAACCCATTAGCCGAAGAGATTGGTTTAAGTCCACGCTGGCATTAACAGCGGGTGTCACAATTACCCCTGCATTGGTAAACACATTAATGGCCGCACCGGTAAGCGAAGCCGAACGAATTTTCTTTTCAGGAAAGAAGGTGGCTGGGGCAAAAGTTCGGTTGAACTCAAATGAAAATCCGTACGGCCCTTCTGAGAAAGCAAAAAAAGCAGTCATACAAAGTTTGAGCCAGGGCAACCGATATGCGTTTACTGAGTTGGGAGAATTCAAAAAAATTATTGCTGATAAGGAAGGGGTTGATCCTTCCTTCATCCTGTTAGGTGCCGGCTCGGGCGAATTGTTATGCCAAACCGGAATTGCCTATGGGCTTGATGGCGGTCGTGTTTTGTCTGCTTATCCTACATTTCCCTTGCTCATGAATTATGCAGAGCAAATGAATGCAAAGTGGGACAAGGTTGATTTGAACGATAAACTTGAATTTGATTACGATAAACTTTTATCAGCCATACAGAAAGATACCCAATTGGTTTTTTCATGTAATCCCAATAACCCAACGGGTACTGTGGCGGATGCGCAGGTTGTAAAATCTTTTTGTG
>CAZNRJ010000043.1:0-16244 GCA_964574945.1 uncultured Ohtaekwangia sp.
TTTCAGCCGAAAATTCTACTGTAGGGGATAGTTGTGCAACAGCTACCGGTGTTGGGCACTGTTGCATTCAATTTCTTTCAATTTCTATTTCTGTAACAAATCGTCCGTTTTCAATTCTCCCAATTTTTTGTCCCCCGCAACCATATAATGTACATGACACAATAGTCCATAGTCTAATCTTTTTATATTCAGATGGTAACTCTTGTATTTTAATTATCTCGAAAGAACTATTTTCTTGTTCACCACCTTTAGTCGAAAAGCAAATGTCTTTTGTGTTGCCTTGAATTATAAAGCCTTCATAAATCGAATTATTTTCTGTTTGAAATTCTTTCTTACCTAAATCAAAAATTGATTTCTTGGCTTCATAGGTATCATTAATTGAAAATGCAGGAGATACGATTTTAAGAAAAGTCAGATTTTCTCTTTTTTCATAGTCATAGATGGAAAAATTTCGCTGCTGTATTGTTTTGTCGTCAGTGACACACCAGAAACTTTCTCCAAATGCGCCAATACCATTATCCCAATTGTCGAACTTCCAGTAAACGTTCTCGTTTAAGACCTTTCCTTGAAATTGAATGGCTGTTTGCTCTTTAAATTGTTCAATGCCCTTGTTTATAGGGTCGATTGATTCATTGTCACAACCGAAATTGATTGCGATTGTCAATATTATTATAAGAGGTATAAATTTTTTCATAGTCTGATTTTTAATCAATTTTCTTGCCAAAGTCCGCAATTGTGCCCAACGTCCGCATATAAGCCATAACATGGCCTATATACCTTTATTATCTAGTTGCAAGATAACTTTCCCGGCCATGGCATCCAACGGGCTGACAAGATCCAAAGCTATTCGGGATTTGCAATCCCGAATCAAAGATGAAATGGATTTTAAAATCCTTATCTATCCATCTATCGCCAATTGCAAATGTCAAACAGCCCGCTCATACGGGCCTGATCTTAATTTTTAAAAATCACATTATCCCACCAACTCCACGCTTCTCTTAATAAAGCTGGTCAGGTCGGCACCAGTAAGCATGTTCTGCGAAAGCAAGGCAAGGTCATATACCTGTTTGGCAAGTTTTAGTTTTTCTTCTTCGGCTTCAGCTTTCAGTATTTTTTGAACCAATGCATGGTTGCCATTAATTGAAACATTGTAGCTATCGGGCATGCTGCCCATAAAATTCATTCCGCCACCACCGCCTGTGCGCGCCATGTCTTTCATCCTGCGCATCCATTCGCTCATGGTTATGGTTACGGGCAATTCCTCCGGTGAAAGCGACTCCACGGCAAGTGTCATGGCTTTGTTGTTGATTGCTTTTTCGAAAACCCCTTTCACGGTTTCTTCTTCCTCTTTGCTCAGTACGCTTGCTACCGTTTCTTCTTTAGCAATCAGCTTGTCGATGGTATCGCTATCCACCCGTCTTAGCTGGGTTTTCTCTAATTTTTGTTCGAGGTGATTGATGTAATGGCTGTCGAGTACACCATCCAACACTAATACATCATACGCACGGTTTTTGGCAATCTGGATAAATGCATCTTGCTTGCCGGTGTCTGAAGCATATAAGTAAACCACGTTTTTATCTTTATCCGTCTGGTTTGGCTTTACTTTATCGGCATATTCGGTCAGCGTAAAGTATTTCTTTTCGGTATTCTTCAACAGGGCAAATTCTTTTGCCTTTTCAGAAAACTTTTCGTCACTGATGATTCCGTATTTCACAAATACGCTGATATCATCCCATTTCTTTTCAAACTCTGTGCGGTCTTTGATAAACATATCTACCAGCTTATCGGCCACCTTTTTGGTGATGTGCGCGCTGATTTTTTTCACGTTTGCATCGCTCTGCAAATAACTGCGCGATACGTTCAACGGGATATCGGGTGAATCAAGCACCCCATGCAACAACATGAGGAAATCGGGGACAACATCTTTTACTTCATCGGTAATAAATACCTGCCGTGAATACAACTGGATTTTATTCCGTTGCATCTCAAAGTCATTTTTAATTTTTGGAAAGTAAAGAACTCCCGTAAGGTTGAACGGGTAGTCCACATTCAAATGAATCCAGAAAAGCGGATCTTCCGTGAAGGGGTAAAGCTCTTTATAAAACGACAGGTAATCTTCATCTTTCAAATCCTTCGGGGCTTTTGCCCAAATAGGCGAAGTGTTGTTGATGATGCGATCACTTGTTACTGTTTTATATTTTGGCTTGTTACCTGCCTGCCCGGTAGGCAGGTCTTTATCAACACCATCCTCAACACTGTCTTCTTTAGTGCCGAACTTAATTTCAACAGGCAGGAACTTACAATACTTTTCTAAAATCCCTTTTAACCTGAACTCATCTAAAAATTCTTCTGAGTCTTCGTTGATGTGGAGGATAACATCGGTACCGCGCGCGGTTTTTTCATCAGGGCTTAGCTCAAATTCGGTAGAACCATCGCACTCCCAACGCGCCCCTTCGGTTCCTTCTTTAAATGATTTTGAAACCACTTCTACTTTGCCTGCCACCATAAAGGCAGAGTAGAAACCCAGCCCAAACTTTCCTATGATGTCTTTCGCATCCCCTTTGTCTTTGAATTTTTCTACAAACTCGGTTGCGCCTGAAAACGCGATTTGATTGATGTATTTTTTTATTTCTTCGCCTGTCATTCCCAGGCCCTTGTCACTTACCGTGATGGTCTTGCTTTTTTTATCGAAGGAAACTTCAATTTTAAGATCACCGAGCTCTCCGTTAAACTCGCCCAACGCTGCTAACTTTTTCAATTTTTGAGTGGCGTCTACAGCATTGCTCACCAACTCGCGAAGGAAAATTTCGTGGTCGGAATACAGGAATTTTTTAATAATGGGGAAGATGTTCTCGGTATGGATGGAGATAGAGCCTTTTTCTGTCGTTGTGGCCATAATTTGTCAGCGTTTTTATTGAAAAAATAATGCACCGTCTACCAGTCAAATCGCATTCCAGCTTAACAAAAATGACAGGTTGGCAGTAAAACTTACAAAAAGTGAAACAGGAAGTTATTGACTCACACCACCTAGATAGAAGTTGATGTGAATGCTTTGGTTTTTTTTGATTGCAACATTCTTTACTTCTTCAATTAATTCAGGCCACTTGTTAAAATCCCTCTCGCATTTTACAGTATATGTGCCTGGTAATGTTTTAATGCTATAATGTCCTGTGGAATCGGGAGTTGTGCTTAGGCTTGTGCTTTCTATCCATACCCGGGCAGCCTGAGCCGGATAATCTGGTGAGCTATAGTCCAAGTCGTAAATATAACCAACGAATAGAGAAGAATCATTTAGCAAAGAATCAGAAACAGACACAATCTCTGCCTTGCCATCTTGCATATAAAAGTTAGACATGTTAAGGAAATCGCATGAAGCCATTAACGAACCCAGGAAGAGAATAATAATGGATAGCTTTTTCATAAAGCAGCTAAATAATGGATATTGAGCATAAAGCAGAAATTACAATATAAATTTCTTCTTTTTATGTTACACCATTCTACCTGTGCGGGTAATATTATCGTTAAATTTTTAGTGTATAATTACCAAACCATCAAAAAAAACCGCAGACTCATAACGGATGAATCTGCGGTACAAACTTCTTCAAGGATATTTTACTCTCCCGCTAAAGCGGATGTATTCTGCTGTTCTATTTCAATCTGCTCACCATCCTTATTCAAAAAATGAAACTCGGTAATGCCGAGCGAGCTGTCTTTAACCAGCGTTAACCATTTCTTGTATTTGAAAAAGAACTTAACCCGCTTGGAGATAATCCCTTTTGTATAGTAGGCAAACAAAAACGGATGCAGCGCCAACACTAAATCAGTTTCATTTTGTTTTATAAACAGATGCTCAATGTGTTGTTCTATCTGGTCGGTGATCAGGATACTCGCCATAATGTTTCCCGTTCCATTGCAGGTAGGGCAAACTTCTTTGGTAGCAATATTCATTTGCGGCCGCACGCGCTCGCGGGTAATCTGCATTAACCCAAACTTTGAAAGCGGAAGCACGGTATGCTTGGCGCGATCTAATTCCATCTGATCTTTCATGGTTTGAAAAATCACTTTCTTGTTATCGGCACTGCGCATGTCAATAAAGTCAACCACAATAATGCCGCCCATATCGCGCAAGCGAAGTTGACGGGCAATTTCTTTGGCCGCTTCAATATTTACCGACATGGCGGTAGTCTCCTGGTTTTCTTCCCGGTTCGACTTGTTGCCGCTGTTCACGTCAATCACGTGCAGGGCTTCGGTATGTTCAATGATCAGGTATCCACCTCCGCGCAAGCTTACGGTTTGGCCAAACGCTGACTTAATCTGCTTTTCAATACCGTAATGCTCAAATATCTTGGCTTTACCGGTGTACAGTTTCGTTATTTTTTCCTTGTCAGGGGCGTTTGTGCGTATGTAGTTCTTAACCTCCTCGTAAATCTTCTTATCGTCAACATGTACGTTATCGAATGATTCGTTGAGCACATCGCGAAGCACGGAAGAGGTTTTGCTTAGCTCGCCAATGATTTTATCGCGCGGGTTTCCTTCCACCATGCGGGTTATGCCATCCTCCCACATTTTAACGAGGCTGCGCAGGTCTTTGTCCAGTTCGGCCACTTCTTTGCCTTCGGCAACCGTGCGGATAATGACACCAAAGTTTTCGGGTTTAATAGATTGTATGAGGCGCTGCAGGCGCTTGCGCTCATCGCTGCTGGAGATGCGCTTGGATACGTTTACGCCAGAGCCAAAGGGTACCAGTACCAGGTATCGGCCGGCAATGGAAATCTCACACGAAAGTCGCGGGCCTTTGGTGGAGATAGGTTCTTTCACCACCTGTACCGGTATAAGCTGGTTGCGAGAAAGTTGCTGGCCTATTTTGCCATGCTTATCAATATCTTTCTCCAATTGGAATTTATCCAACCGGCCTCCGGTAATCTTCTTAGCGCGAACGAGTTTTGTGAATTTTTGTAGTGAACCAAACTGGGCTCCCAAATCCAGGTAGTGAAGGAATGCATCCTTTTCGTACCCGATATCTATAAAAGCTGCGTTAAGCCCCTGTACCACCTTTTTAACGGTGCCCAGGTAAATATCACCAACTGCAAACTTGCCCCCTCCCAAATCTTCATGGAATTCAACAAGTTGTTTGTCTTTAAGAAGTGCTATGCGACATCCGTCCTGAGCTGCACTAATTATTAGTTCGTTACTCAAAACTTTAAAATTTAGACCTTAAGCCCCTCTCCTGTGGAGAGGGGTTGGGGTGAGGTTTTATTTCTTCTTGTGTCTGTTCTTTCTCAAGCGCTTCTTGCGCTTGTGAGTGGCCATTTTGTGCTTCTTTCTTTTCTTACCACTTGGCATAATGTTTTTTCGGTTTGGCCTCATCCGTCCGCTTTCGCGGACACCTTCTCCAAAGGAGAAGGATGATGAAACGGGTTTAACAATTAATTAATTATTTATTTATTCTAAATCTTTCAGATACGAATCCACCGTAGCTAACACGGCCGGGTCCTTATCCAACTTTTTTACCAATTCAAATTGCTGCTTTGCTTTATCCTTGTTTCCCTTATTCAGATAAGCAACTCCTAATAATAAAAGCCCTTGTACATGGGTTGGGTTCACGGCTTTTAACTTCTCAAGATGCTCAACAGCCCGGTCATTCTGGCCCGATTGTATTGAGAGCATTCCCATGTTGTAAAGGGCAAACTCATTTTTAGGATCTTCGGCCAGCACCTCGCGCATCATGGTTATTCCTTGCATGGGTGCCTTTGAACTCAGGTAGGTCATGGCCATTTTGGTTTTGACTTCCAGGTTTTTCGGGTCGGCTTCCAATACCTTACCAAGCCATTCGCGGCTTTTCACTGCCAGTTGCTCCTGCTTGACGGGCTCCATGGCAAAGGTGTAGGCTTCATAATAACTGTTACCAGTCTTTAAGAAACTTTCGGGGGTGTTAAAGAACGTTGCAGCTTGCTCTGCGAACCATGCAGCACTATCAAATTGACCTGATTGTGTGTACAGGGTTCTCAAAGAGTCGGCAAAGATAGCATTTTTTTGATTCGTGGCACCTGCACTATACTGGGCACGAACCGCCTTGATATTGGACGAAAGGGTTGCGGGAATCTCGCCATGACCAGCCGTTGAATTAGGCTGAACCTCCGCTGCTTCTTTTAACTGGCTTTCATTTTCTACCACCGCTTTGGGCAACAGGAAAATCAACCACACGATCAGTGCGCCAACTACAACTAAAATGATCCGGGTTTTTAACATTTAATTATAAATGAATTCAATCAGCCTATTAGCCAATGTTCAATCTTTCAATTGGCTCATTTGCATATTGATGAATTGGCTAATTACTTTTCAGCTAACTGTTTTACCTTGTCGCTGTTCTTAATCTTGTTGATAAAAATCTTGGCAGGCTTAAAGCTGGGGATGTAATGCTCTTCAATAATGATGGCCGTATTGCGCGAAATGTTGCGGGCAATTTTCTTCTTTCGTTTCTTATTGATAAAACTACCAAAACCACGCACGTAAATATTTTGGCCACTGGCCATGTTCGATTTTACAATGTTGAAAAATGCCTCTACCGATGCCGATACATCAGCTTTATCGATTCCGGTTTTTTCTGCAATTTGGTTGATTACGTCTGCTTTAGTCACGGTGTATAATATTTATAGGTATTAAAAATTCAGGGCTGCAAATTTAACCGCAGTTTGTTCATTCGCAAAATGAATTTACTGATTATCACACAGATGTGAACTTTATTACGACTAAAAAACGAAAGACACAGGTGGAATGATGTGATTTTTAGGACATTCGTGGCGGAATTTTTAGAAAATGGACAAACGACTCTTCTCAAAAAAAATAATTGACTGGTACGAACAAAATAAAAGAACTCTGCCCTGGCGAACGACCAGGAACCCCTACAAGGTCTGGCTTTCAGAAATAATTTTGCAGCAGACCCGAATTGCCCAGGGCTTGCCTTACTATCAAACCTTTGTAAAAAATTTTCCGGATGTAAAATCACTGGCCGCAGCAAAGCCTGATAAAATACTTCGGCTTTGGCAGGGACTTGGGTATTACAGTCGCGCCCGCAACCTGCATGCTTGCGCGAAACAGGTTGTAAAAACGTTTAATGGAAAGTTCCCTTCTTCGTTTGAGGAATTGAAAAAACTTCCGGGCATAGGCGATTATACAGCAGCAGCCATTGCCTCTATTTCTTTTCGCGAACCTGTTGCTGTTGTTGACGGAAATGTATTTCGCGTTTTGGCGCGCGTCTTTGGTATCGATAAAGACATTGCCGGCAGCGAAGGCAGGAAATATTTTTTTAAGAAAGCGAATGAACTTATACCAACCGAGGCTCCTGATATTTTTAACCAGGCTGTGATGGAGTTTGGTGCGCTGCATTGTACACCACAAAATCCAAAGTGTGAAACTTGTCCCTTTGAAAATAGTTGTGTAGCCAATGTAAAAGGAATGCAGAAGCTGTTGCCGGTAAAGACCCCGAAACAAAAAATCAGAAAGCGGTATTTTAATTATGTGGTGATTACCCATCGCGGCAAGCTGCTGATGCGTAAGCGAAAGGCGGGTGATATTTGGAACGGACTCTATGATTTTCACCTGGTTGAAACAAAGAAAAATGTAAAGCCCCCGCTATTACTGAAACGGGAAAATGAATTGGATAACCTTGTGATTGAAGAGGTGAGTCCCTTGTATAAACACATACTTTCCCATCAGCATTTGATCACACGTTTCATAATATGCCCGGTTAAATCGCCTGAAGATTTAAAACCGTTAATGAATGAAAATTCTTTAAAGTTTTATTCAATTCCACAGGTAGAAAGACTCCCGAAACCTATTTTGGTTAATCGTTTTTTGAAGGAATCGGGCTATTTAGAGTAGCCGTTAAATTTTAATAATTTTGTAAGGGTAATTTGGTCAGAAAGATTTCAGACCAGTATCAATTTCGTAATTAAATCATATCTATATGGCAGGCGTAAACAAAGTAATATTAGTGGGCAACTTAGGGAAGGACCCTGAAGTGAGAAGCCTTGAGAACGGTGCAATGGTGGCTAACTTCACAATGGCTACATCCGAAACATACAAGGACAAAACCACCGGTGAAAAAAAAGTGATTACCGAATGGCATAACATTGTGCTGTGGCGTGGCCTTGCAGAGATTGCTTCGAAGTATTTGCACAAAGGCGACCAGGTGTATATTGAAGGAAAATTGCGCACCCGAAGTTGGGAAAAAGAAGGTGTAACCCGCTACACAACAGAAGTAGTGGGCGACAACATGACTTTATTAGGATCACGATCAGGAGGCGGAGACCGGCCAGCGCAACAACCGTACTCACAAGCAACCGATGATATGAAAGGCGGAGATAATCCTACTGACGATCTTCCCTTCTAATGTTCATACCCCGATCAGAAAATTTGCGTCTCCTGAGTAACCATGTGTTAACAGGAGGCGTAATACTTTTTTTCATTGTTCTTTTTACTTCGGCATGTACTAAGGACTATCAACCCAAACCCAAGGGATATAATAGGCTTGTGTTGCCATTGCAGGAATATCAGGCATCACCGGATAGTTTGCCATATTCGTTTGAGTATTCGAAGCACGCCCGCTTGCTGCGGGATTCATCGTGGATTAGCGAACGCTATTGGGTTGAAATTTATTACCCCGAACTGAAAGCAAACCTTCACATCACCTACAAGAAACTAAATAACAAAGAGGATTTTCTGAAAGAGTTGTTCAATGATGCTTATAAACTCACCAGCAAGCAACAAATAAAAGCTTCGGCCATTGATGAGATTATAACCGTTACTCCCAGTGGAAAAACAGCGGTGATCGCGGAAATTGCAGGTGAAGTGCCCAGCCAGTTTCAATTTACCATGACCGACTCGACAAGAAATTTTTTACGTGGTGCTTTATACTTTAATACCCGCGTACAGAATGATTCGCTGGCGCCTGCTATTGATTTTATGAAGAAAGAAACACTTCATTTTATCAATTCACTTCAGTGGAAGAATGATTAGCTGATTGAGTTGATTGAAAACGCGTTAAGAACTCTCAATTCTGTTTAGTAAATTTGAAATATGCTTTCAAAGGAAAAAATACTTCAGTCAATCAAAGAATTACCAGATCAATTTTCAACGGAGGAATTGTTTGAGCGAATCATTCTTTTGCAGAAGGTTGAATTGGGCTTAGAGCAATCTAAAAATGGACAGGTTCTCACCACTCAACAAGCAAAAGAAAAACTTAAAAAATGGCTATTGAAGTAAGATGGACCCTGTCTGCTTTAGATGATATTGAAAATATTGCGGGGTTTATAGCCAGGGATTCAATACACTTCGCGTCCATTCAGGTAGAGAAATTTTTTCTGAGATCGGAAATCCTGGAAACATATCCATTGGCAGGCAGAGTTGTCCCCGAACTGGCGAAGGAATCCATTCGTGAACTCATCGAAGGAAATTACAGAATTATTTATAGCATCGTTTCTGAGATAAGGGTAGACATAATCACAGTCCATCAAAGCCAAAGATTGCTCTCTAATAATCCGATCTTTAAGGAGAATGGCTAATTTCTTCGATACCTCTCTTGAATTTATTAAAGGCGTTGGCCCGCAACGTGCTGCCCTTCTGCAAAAAGAACTGAAGCTCTCCACCTTTGGCGATCTTATTCAATACTATCCTTTTCGCCATGAAGACCGCACTCAATTTTATAAGGTGAAAGAAGTAAATGATACAATGCCCCCGATAACTACCGGGATTCAACTGAAAGGAAAAATTACTGACTTTGAACTGATTGGAGTCGGATTTAAAAAAAGGCTGGTTGGTTATTTTGAAGATGAAACGGGTGAATTGGAGTTGGTTTGGTTTCAGGGAATCAACTGGGTAACAAAAAAGATAAAACCAAATACCACATACGTTGTGTTTGGTAAACCGAACCGGTTTGGAAATAAATTTTCGATAGCACATCCTGAAATTGAACCCCTAACTCCCGGCAATGAACGTGGAGGGTTTCTTCAACCCGTTTATAATGTTACAGAAAAATTAAAGGCTCGCTACATCGACAGCAAACTCATTGCAAAGCTTGTAACGGAAGTATTAAAAATTTCTCAATCACATATTCGTGAGACATTGCCGGCTTCGATTTTGAAAAAGCAAAACTTGCTTTCTAAAAAGGAGGCGTTACCAGCCATTCATTTCCCGAAAAACCACGAACAACTTTCAGCAGCGCAGAGCCGGTTAAAATTTGAAGAGCTTTTTTATATCCAACTGCGCCTCATTAAAATGAAATTAGTGAGGCAGGATAAATTCAAAGGCATTGTTTTTAATGACACGGCTATTCTCACCCGGTTTTATAAGGAATATCTTCCATTCGATCTTACCGAAGCTCAGAAAAGAGTGATCCGGGAAATTTATGCTGACATGAAAAGTGGCAAGCAAATGAATCGCTTGCTGCAAGGTGATGTGGGCAGCGGAAAAACGATTGTAGCATTTATCTGCATACTGTTAGTAGTGGGCAGTGGTGCGCAGGCAACCTTAATGGCCCCTACCGAAATCCTGGCTCAGCAGCATTATACAAACCTGAAAAAATTTGCTGATGCGATGGGAATATCAATTTCATTGCTTACCGGCTCAGTAAAGAAAAGTCAGCGCAAGCCTATTCATGAAAATCTTGAAAACGGGTCACTAAAGATTTTGGTAGGCACACATGCCTTGTTGGAAGAAGGTGTGAAATTTAATCAACTGGGATTGGCCATAATTGATGAGCAACATCGGTTTGGTGTTGCGCAACGATCAAAACTATGGCAAAAAAATTCTGACCTCTATCCGCATGTGTTGGTGATGACGGCCACACCCATTCCACGCACGCTGGCCATGACGTTGTATGGTGACTTAGAGATTTCTGTGATAGATGAATTGCCGAAAGGGCGCAAGCCAATCAAAACCACTCATCGGTTTGATTCATACCGGTTGCAAGTAAATGGTTTTTTGAAAACTCAAATTGATGCTGGTAGGCAATTATACGTTGTCTATCCACTCATTGAAGAATCAGAAAAGTTAGATTTAAAACACCTGATGGATGGCTACGAAAGTATTAGTCGTGCCTTTCCTGATGTGGCGATTAGTATTGTGCATGGTAAGATGAAACCAGAAGCCAAAGATTATGAGATGGCGCGATTTGTAAAAGGTGAAACTAAAATAATGGTTGCCACTACGGTAATTGAAGTGGGTGTAGATGTGCCCAATGCATCGGTAATGGTAATTGAAAGTGCCGAGCGTTTTGGGCTGTCGCAATTACATCAGTTGCGCGGTCGCGTGGGGCGCGGTGCGGAGCAATCGTATTGCATTCTCATGTCTGGCAATAAATTAAGCGCTGATTCAAAAGTCCGCATTCAAACTATGGTAAAAACTAATAACGGGTTCGAGATTTCAGAAACGGATTTACAACTGCGCGGGCCGGGCGATTTAATGGGAACCCAACAAAGCGGTGCGCTGGATTTGTTAATAGCCGACTTAGGAAAAGACGGGGAAATACTGAAGCAGGCTCGTGAAGAAGCGCAACGGATATTAGAAAATGACCCCTCGCTTGAAAAAGAAGAAAACAGAACCATCCGATTACAAATCGAATCCATGAAAAAAACCGCTGTTAATTGGAGCAGGATCAGTTAATGGTTTAAGCACGTATTGGAAGAATGGAACTTAGGCGGTTACAAAAGACCAGCACGGATCATGTAAGAAAGTGTTATCTTTTGTTAACTTTAACCTCCTAAACCGTTCATTATGAGAGGATTTCTACTGACAATAGGATGTTTTTCTTTTCTGGCCACCCAGGCCCAAACCGTTTCGATAAAGAATGTAGAATTAGCAGGTGAAAAAATCATCGTCCACTACGACCTTGAAGACGGCAACCCAAACAATTCATATAAGCTTGATTTATACGCTTCCCGCGATAATTATGCAGCGCCTTTAGTTAAAGTAAAAGGGGATATAGGCATGGAGGTTAAGCCCGGGGCGAACCGAAAAATTGAATGGAATATTCGCGAAGAGCTTGGCGGGTATAAGGGCCGAATTGCCCTTGAAATTCGTGGTAAGGTCTACATCCCGTTCGTTAAGATTCAAAATTTTGATACGGAGAAATCATACAAACGAGGGAAGAGCTACAGTATGGCCTGGAAACCAGGCAGTACAAATCCAATTAATATTGAATTATATAAAGGAGGGCAACGAATCAGTGGGGAAATGAACCAACCTAATAATGGTGGTCATACATTTTATATTCCGGCTCAAGCAAAGAAAGGGAGTGACTACCGAATCAAAATTACGGACACGAAAAGTTCAAACGATATATTATATACTTCAGAGTTTAAGGTTAAACCTAAAGTGCCGTTGCTGGTAAAAATATTACCGGTGCTCGCTGTTGGTGGAGTAGTAGCTGCCTTGAGTGGTGGGGATGGAGGCGGAGGTGATGGAGATGGTACTGGTGGTGGTGAAATTCCGCTTCCTGCTTTACCCGGTAACTAAGAAATTATTAACGATAGTAATTACTGAAGATGAAGAAACTTTTACCAATTTTTTTCGCCCTTGCAGGACTGACAGTACAGGCTCAGAATTATACTGCACTTAACGGGCCTTATGCTGGAAGCCCACGTAAGATAATTGAGGCAGGCGGCTTCCTCTTAGGAATAAGCAATGGAAATGGAGTATTAAAAAGTACCAATGGAGGGGCGTCCTGGACGGCATCAAATACAGGGCTTACCAATTCTAATATAAATGACATAACGAAAGATGCCGTAAGTGGCAAGTTGTATGCTGTGGCTTACAGCCAACTATTTACGTCTACGGATAATGGTGCTACCTGGACATTAACAGCCAATTCTGGATTTGATGCCGGTAATTATATTCGTAAGGCTACAAGTTTTCTTTATATAGTAGGCAATGGCACGATCTACAGGTCGTCAAATGATGGGGTATCCTGGGGAGCGGTTAACACCTTTACAGGGAATCCCCGCGATTTTGAAATAAACCCCTCCGGACACCTTTTTATAGTATCTGAAAACAACGGGATTTACCGGTCCACTAACAATGGACTAAATTTTGATTTGCTTGATAGCGGAGAAGGCCTGACAGATATTAACCTTTATTCATTAACAATAAGCGGCACAACGCTGTATGTGATCAGTTATTCTGGGCCATTTAGGTCAACTGATAATGGAACAACATGGACCTCTGTGAAGGGGAACATTACAGATTGCTGTTTTGGATGGGATTCCATCATTGAAAAAGATGCATCAGGCAATATATATGCCTTTAACGGAACCAAGATTTGGAAAACAAGTACGGGTACATCATGGACAAGCCTTAACAGTCCCGCGTTGCCAGGTTTAAATGGCAGATTAATAAGCCCGCACTTTGAGTCAACTTCAACCTTTTATGTGGGTATAGAAGGAATAACACTGTACAAGACAATTGATAGCGGAACAAGTTGGATCCCTCTCTTTAGTGCAGGTCTTACAGCACTACTCCCGCAACATTTGATCATGACGAATAATGGCCGGCTTCTTTATACCTCCGGGTATCCTTACGGCATGCATATTTCAATAGATGATGGGGCGACTTGGGATTTTTTAGCCTCGGGAACCACAGCCAGGCAAATAAGTGGTTTTGTGAAAACAGGATCAACAATAAATGCGTACGGTTTCGGTATTATTAAATCGGTTGATAATGGCACTAATTGGACAGAAGTTCACAGTAACGCCAATTATTTTGATAACCTGATGTCTATCGATGGAACAAACATGTATTCGCTTACACAAAATTATAATGGTACAGATTGGGTATGGGCGGTCAATAAGTCTGTTAATGGAGGTACAACCTGGGCCTTACAAAATCTAAGCGGAATGCCGTCAACTAATTGCAGTTATGCGCAAAACGATGGAGTAGTTTTAGCGGGCTCCTATATAATTGTTAGCCTTTACGAATACTGTACGGGTAAAACCCCCCTATATAAAATTGATCCCTCCACCGGAGTTGCTACGGAAATAACCTCAGTACCATCTACAAACACGATTAGTTCATTTGATTTTTTTAATGGCAAGATCTATGTGCTTACGAATAATAGCAGGCTCCATATTTCTACCGATGGGGGTGTAAACTGGGAAACCAAAACTACCACTACTCCAAACGGGCGTGTTGAGGTTATTGATGATAATACTTTTTATATCTTAAACTCCAGTGTTTTCCTAAGTACGGACGGTGGTACTACCTGGGTTAATACAGGTTCTCCAGGATCGACCAATAAGTGGAACAGACACATTACCGTTTCAAGCTCAAACTATTCTTACATAGCACAGGAATATGGCTTGGTATATAAAAGTAATGCTCCGGTGGTTCCGCCTGTGGCGCCTTCCGGGCTCGCTTCGTTTGGCAGGGATAGGAATTCGGTCGGCCTTATCTGGAATGATAATTCAAACAATGAAGATCGATTTGTTATAGAAGCTTCTGAGGGAGATAATCTTCATTACGATAGTGTAGGACAAGCAACTCGTCCGAATTCGTGGTCTCGTAGTCAAGGAGTTGCTCTTATCGCATCAATTAAAGGGGCTGCTTTAAAAAATAATACTACCTACTATTTCAGGGTTCGGGCGTCAGGGGCGGGAGGTAAATCAACTCCGTCCAACGAAATAAGTGTTACCACGTTAGTTGATTGCACTCCAACATCCGCCCTTCCTCAAAACAGGAGTTGGACGGCTGCAACGTTAAATACCAGTGGGGTTGGAGTACTGACAGCCCTTAATCAAACGCTAACGGGAGCCTCTGGTAACTACATAATTCAAAACTTATCTTTAGGGGCAGGGACAGGCTTATCACCAACTCCACCGAATCCATTTTCAGTTCAATTTGAGGAAAATTGCGGGAGTGTATTCCTTGGTAGTATTAACCAATATATTTCTAATGGCAATGGAACGTGGAATCCGACCACTAATAAGGTAACTATTCCCTGGCAAACACACCCTCAATATCCGCTTAGAACTGAGACAACGGTGTATACCCTGAATGCCTCTGACCCCATACCGGAAGTGCCAACCAATTTTGTTGGTGCAGTATTTACACCAGGTGCTATTTTGTTAAACTGGGTCAGTGGTACATTTACAACGCAATTTGAGGTGGAGAGATCCACAACTTCAGGAAGTGGTTTTGTAAAAATAGCTGATGTCATCTTTCCAAACATTTCATATAAAGATTTAGATCCGGCTCTTGTGGCAGGGACAACTTACTACTACCGAATCAGGGCAAAGAATGCTACTGGAAGTTCTGCATACACAGGACAGGTAAGTGTTATTCCGAGAACAAATTATTTATTTATTCCAATGGATAATTTACCGGGGAAGACATTTAGCCGTACGGGTGGTGGAGGTACGTGGGGTGATGTAGATGGGGATGGTATCAATGACTTATTGCTACCTGTTACAAGCGACAGCACGGGTTTAAATCTTGCCCCGCCTCTAATATTTAAGAGCCTGGGCAATGGTCAGTTTTCGAAATTCAATATTCCCGAATTGACAGATGAGGCACGAGTATCGAGAAGTATAAATGTTATTGATATCAACAATGATGGATTAAATGATATCTATATCTCAAGAACGATTGGAAATTTTGATTTGCTCTTAATCAAAAAGAGTGATGGGAGTTATCAAAAAGTTGAAATGACAGGGCATGCTCAAGGCGGACTGCCTGATGCTTCCTGGGCTGATTATGACAATGATGGATATATCGATTTATTAGCCACAACATCATTGGGTAATGGTTCAGCATCAGATAAAATATTGTATCGCAACAATAGCGGAGATGGAACATTTACACGGATAACAGAAGGAGAGTTAGTAACAGACTTTGGAGCAACCCGTAAAACCCAATGGGCAGATTATGATAATGATGGCGATCAGGATGTGATAGTGCTCAATCAGATCGGCTCGGCAGCATTGCAGGACGACACAAGACTTTACCGAAATAATGGTGATGGAACATTTACCCGCGTGTTAGGTTCGGTATTTGAATCATTTTTTGGTGCTGACAGGAGTTGTTCCTGGGGCGACTACGACAATGATGGCGATCTTGATATTTTTATAGCGGGGTCATCAAACAGACTGTATCGAAACCAAGGAGACGGCACATTTGTGCAGGTTACGGGTTCTGTAGTTGAAGAAACTGTTTCTGGGGGGGGTAGTTATGGAAGCGCTTGGGGCGACATCGAT
>CAZNRJ010000044.1:0-16114 GCA_964574945.1 uncultured Ohtaekwangia sp.
AATCGGATTGAAATACATCTTGCTTGTGGCCAAGCTCCGGATGTGGCGTGATGTCCATCGTTTGAAAATTAACTTGCAATTGTGGAACATCAATCTGGATATAACCACACGCTTCAAACTTTAACGTTTCCCCGGGAGGAAGTTTTACAACAAACTCTTTAATGAACGTGGATACGTTATAGTTACTTACCACTTCACATTCCCACTTTTTAATTCCAAAAATTTCTTCAGGAATGCGAATGTTAAGATTCTGTTTAACTTTTACCTGGCAGCCTAAGCGCACATGATCTTTTTGTTCCTGGCGGCTTAAGTGACCTACTTCCGTGGGCAACACATCGCCACCACCCGATTCAACCACGCACTTACACATGGCACAGGTGCCGCCACCACCACAGGCGGAAGGCAAAAATATTTTTTCGTTGGCAAGTGTGGTTAACAGCGTACTTCCGGCTGATACAGTAATCGTTTTTTCGCCATTGATTACCACTGTAACCGGACCCGTCTGAACCAACTTTTTCTGGGCAAAAATCAACAATGCTACCAACAGCATGATAACTGCGGTAAAGGCGACAATAGAAGACATTATCAACATGAGAATTAGAATTAATCTTGGGCTACAAATATAGGAATCGGAGCTAAAAGACCCATTTAACAACGTCTAAAATTCCAGGGATTCCTATTAACAAAACAGCAACCCAAAGGTTGCTGTTAAATTAAACTGCTTAAAAACTTATCAGGCCGATAAACGCTCTACCTTTTCAGTAGAATTGGCAGGAGTCAAATTGGCCTTTGGCGCCAGAATTACGCTAATATTATCCCATTCCGACCATTCTTTTAGTTTTTCGAGGCGCACGGTTCCCTGCAAATATTGAAATCCATTGCCCTGATAACCGCCTTTAAAATTCTCAAAGTCTTTGTTGGAAATCAGCGATCCTTCCGGGAAACTGACAATTACATCCAACAGCACTTCATTGGAGAAAGGAAGCCCATCACCCTGCGCGTATTTTTTGTACTCATAGCGATAATCAAATGTTAAGGCCGAGATATCCGAAAGAACCGCGCTTCCGGTTGGGTAGCTGCCGGCACCCTTTCCAATAAAGACTTGCTTTTCAGCGAAAGCGCCTTCCACTAATACTGCATTGTATTCATTGCGTACGGAAGCAAGCATGTGATCAAGCGGAATAAATTGCGGAGCTACAAATGCGTAGATATTACCCTCCCGCTTGCTTGCATGGGCAACTAATTTAATAGTTAGATTGTTCTCGCGCGCGTACTTAAGATCAACAGGTGAAATGTTTTGAATTCCGATGTTAGTAATGTCTTCCGGCTTTACAAACACACCAAACGTGTGAGCAATGGCAACGGTAAGTTTATACTTCGGGTCAAATCCTTTTACGTCAAGCGCAGGATCACTTTCAGCAAAGCCTAAATCTTGCGCGGCCTTCAAGGCTTCCAAATAACTCTTCCTTTCTTCAAATACTTTGGTAAGAATATAATTGGTCGATCCGTTGAAGATACCTTCAATACTGGTGATTAAATCGTTGTCATAATATTCTTCCAGGTTGCGCAAGATCGGAATGCTGCCACATACTGCGCCTTCGTAAAGAATCGATTTGTCATACTGTTGTTGCAGGTCATAAATTTCCTGCAGGTGCTCGGCCAGCATTTTTTTGTTAGCCGTAACCACATGCTTGCCATTGATCACCGACTTCTTTACAATTTCGAATGCCGCATCGGCATCGTCAATCAACTCAACTACTACATCTATTTCAGGATCATTCAGGATATCGCTGGCTTCATACGTAAAGTAGTTGGCATCAATTATCCGCGATTTGTCCTTATTCTTAACACAGATTTTCTTGATCTCTGCTTTTACCCCGTGGGTTTCATTCAGTACGTGATAAAGGCCTTGCCCGACACATCCAAAACCAAACAGACCCAGCTTCAAATTCTTCTTCATACAATTGTTTCTTTCTTTAATTCCCTTAAAAATTTTCTAACGCTATTCTTAAACTGATCGAACTCTACTAAAAATCCATCATGCCCGTGAAGGCTGGTAAGGATCTCCAACCTGGCGCCCTCTATGTTCTGAGCAAGATATTTTTGTTCACGAACCGGGAATAACAGGTCGGTATCAATTCCAATCACCAGGGTGTTTGCTTTAATTTTCTTCAATGCTTCCCCCGTACTGTTTCTATCACGACCGACATGATGCGCATCCATCGTTTTTGTCAGCACCCAATACGTGAAAGCATTAAACCGGTTTGATAATTTTTGGCCCTGATACCGTTGATAGGAAGATGCCCGGTAATCATCCACCTTCCCTGCTGTCTTTTCACTTTGCGTGTTCAGAAAAGTATCATACGTGCGAAAGGAAATCATGCCCATAGCACGCGCTGCTTTCATACCTTCAACACCTGCCCGTGCATCATCTTCTTTCCAGGTTGCGTCTGCTTCTATCGCCATGCGCTGCGCTTCATTAAAAGCTATGCCCCAGGGCGAGTGAAAGGCATTGGTTGCAATGGGTATAATATTCTCAAACAAATCAGGTTGTTCAATCGCCCATTCCAATACCTGTTGCCCGCCCAATGATCCGCCAAGCAGGGTGTGAATTTTTGAGATGTTGAGATGTTGTCTCAACAAATCAAAACTGCGAACGATATCGCGGTTCGTGATAAACGGAAACGAGTGATAGTAGGGCTTACCCGTTTTCGGATTAATGGAGAGCGGCCCGGTAGAACCGTAACAACCACCCAACGTGTTTGCACAGATGATAAAATAATCGCGGGGATCAAACGGACCAGCCCCGGTTGGCAGGCTTCCTTCGGTAAAAAAACCTTTCCACCAATCGGTAAAGTCAGAGCTTCCCGTAAGTGCATGACAAATCCATATCACATTACTTTTGTCTTTATTGAGTTGACCAAGTGTTGTGTATTTAAGCTGGAAGCCCGGGAGACTGCTCCCGGACTCCAACTCGAATTCATCGGAAAAATGAAATATGGATTCAGATTTTAACATAACCTCACCCCGGCCCTTCTCCTTTGGAGAGGGTGGGTATATTTTAATTTAAATAATTAATTTTTCGAAATACTCTAATCACTTTTTGTGTCTTAACTATTGTGATTAACTAACCAATTCTTTTTCAAAAACCTTCTCTATTGCTTGCTGAAAGTCAGCCTTGATGTCATCAATATGTTCAATACCAACAGACACACGCAACAAGGTAGGCAACACACCCGATGAAATTTGTTCTTCATCCGACAATTGCTGATGGGTTGTGGCTGAAGGTTGAATAATGAGTGTTTTCGCATCACCCACATTCGCCAAGTGACTCACTAACTTCAGGTTATCCACTAACTGCGTGGTGTGTTCTTTGGTTCCTTTCAGCGTGAAGGACAACACGCCACCAAAACCATTTCGCAAATATTTTTTGGCCAGCTTATGATACGTGCTTGACGGAAGACCCGGGTAGTTTACACTTTCTACGTGTGGATGTTGCTCTAACCATTGTGCGAGTGCCAACGCATTATCCACCGAACGTTGAACACGCAATGATAATGTTTCCAGTCCTTGAATGAACAAGAATGAATTGAACGGGCTGATGGCCGAACCAAAATCACGAAGCCCTTCCACACGCGCACGAATGATGAAGGCAATGTTTGGCAAGCCCAGCGGATTGTTAATTCCAAACACGTCTCCGAATTTCAATCCATGATATCCTTCGGAAGGTTCACTGAATTGAGGGAACTTGCCATTGTTCCAATTGTAATTTCCGCCATCAACAATTACACCTCCAATAGAAGTACCATGCCCGCCAATCCATTTTGTTGCCGATGCAACTACTACATGAGCGCCATGTTCCAACGGACGAAATAAATAACCACCTGCACCGAAGGTGTTATCCACAATCAAGGGAAGATCATGTTTCTTAGCCACTGCAGCAATCGCTTCAAAATCCGGTATGTTAAAGCCCGGGTTTCCGATTGTTTCGAGATACAAGGCCTTCGTTTTCTTGTCGATTAGTTTCTCGAAATCTTCCGCTTTATCACTTTCAGCAAAACGAGCTTCGATGCCTAATCTTTTGAAGGCAACTTTAAATTGATTGTACGTTCCGCCATACAGAAAAGAAGTGGAGACAAAATTATCTCCCACCTGAAGAATATTATTAAGTGCAATAAATTGTGATGCCTGACCAGAACCCACTGCAAGGGCCGCTACTCCACCTTCCAAAGCAGCAATGCGTTTTTCAAACACATCGGTGGTCGGATTCATAATGCGTGTATAAATATTCCCAAATTCTTTCAGCGCAAAAAGGTTTGCACCGTGTTCAGAATTTTTAAATACAAATGAAGTTGTTTGATAAATAGGCACTGCGCGCGCTCCTGTTGCAGGATCTGCTTCCTGGCCGGCATGTAATTGAAGACTTTCGAAACGTAAGGTTGACATAATTTTAATATTTTAGATGTAATGGAATTATTTAATAATCGTGAGATGAAACATAACCGTAACTAAACCTGTCACCTGGCAAAGTCGTAGGTTAGTGTGTTGCCGGAAGCGCTGCGCTTAACTCAACGGCAACTAACAACAACACATACAACAAGGCGCAGCCTGTGCATGTGAGTTACTGATTCGAACAATAAAATTTTGAGGAAGAGAGTTGGTTGAGCCAGTCGAACGTTTTAGGGTTGACTGTTTTTTGATTGAATTGAATTTTGTTTTCATACTGCATTACCGGTTTATAGTCCTCCTCGGCACCTTGCCGGGAGCAGGATTTAGCACCGTTTTCCTCCCGATTTTCATCGGAAGATTGGTTGCTAGCGCTTCAAAGAGCCTGTACTCTCCACGCTTCTTTATAAATCGGGTTAGCAAAATGCCTCACCGACTATGATGATGCAAACGTATACCAGTTTGATAGAGTTTCCAAGCGATGTTTAAAAATTTTGTTAAAAATTTAATACTCACGCTTGTTAGTTAACAATTAACAGGCATTAAAAAAGCGTGAAGAATCTCCACGCTTTTCAACTTAACCCAAACTATTTATTTCAATTTCACACGCGCAAACCAAAGTTCTTTTCCTGGTTTATCTGCACCGAAGAAGACAACGGTTTCGTTTTCATCAGTTTCCAGGAAAGGGTATTTAGGATCAAGATAAAAACCTTCGCCTTTACCAAAAGTTTTTAAGTCAGTAAGTGTAGAGCTACCCATATTGATTTTTCCAATGCGCGGATAGGTTAACAATTTATCGCGGCCTTGTCCTTTTATCTCTTGCAAAATCCAGTATTGATCTCCGTCACTACCTTCAATAATCGTTTGAGGGCAGGCATACACGGTAGTAATTTTTGTGACCGTTGTGTATCCGATTCCATTCAGATAATTGTAATCAACTGTAACCCCTTTCTCCTTTGTGTCAAGTCCATACTGTGCTTTTAATTTTCCATTCGTATCAAAGTGAAAGCCCAATACATCTTCATACTTGGTAATGAAGCCTTCTTTTGTTTTATCATAATTCTGACCCAACACAATTAAATCTCCACCCGTTGTAAAAAAGTAAGATCGCACGCCAAATTCACGTCCATTATAATCGGGGGTTTTGCGCTGACTGGGAGGAAATTGTTGCTTGGCTCTAAATTCTTCGAGGGTAGTTTCCGTCAGGTAAGTCATTTTGCCACCCGACACTTTTAAGAGTTGCACAGCTTTGTATTTTACTTCACCTCCGCCAAAGCGAGTGCCTGCACCTTCGTTGAAATATTTATCACGACCTGCCATAGCCGGGCCATAAAAGTAAAAGTCATTGTTATTTACCAGCATGTCATCAATTCTCCAATAGCTGGCCGGGCTCTTGAAGTTAAAGCGTTCCACTACATTACACTGATCATCCACCCGAACATAGGTGTAGTTGTTGTTGTCCGGATCAGCCAGCTTTTTACCCATTGCATTGGATGGAGCGAAAATGAAAATCATACCCGATACACCCGGGCTTTCCGGATCGTCTGGATTTTCTCTATCCAAAGATCTAACAAAGGCGAGGCTTTGTAGATTCGGGAATTCCAGATCCGTACTCTTTAACAGGTTAAGATCATTGTCAAACTTCATCAGTCGAATAGCCCCCACATCTTCATTTCCTTTAGCGCTGATTTTGGCTTTTACCGAAGCGAGAATATATAACTCCCCGGTCATGTCGTCTTCGGCATGAGTCATGCCCGTAAACTTGTTACCGTCTTCAGTTTTAGGTTTTACTTTTTCAAGGATTTCCACTTTGCGGTTGTAGCCACCCAGCAGGAATTGATACTTATAGGTAATTTTCTTTTTGCGCAACACCAGGGTACCCATCATGTTGTTTTCAACCGTGTTTCCCATTACGGTGTATTCTTCTCCTTTGAAACGGAACCATTTGAATTTCTTCTTCATCTTTTCCGCATCCTCGGTAAACTCACCATCCTTTATAAAGTTGAAGTCGCTGTCAAACACATATTGTTCGTACTTAAAGGTATTTTTCTTTTGATCGGTGAAATAGGTGAGCGTGTAAGTTCTGGCATCTTTGTCATAATCGAGCCCGGCCAAAAAGCCACGCTTCGAGGCGCGCGAAATTTTATACGTTTTCTCAAGATCCAATTGCTGCGCCATTCCAAGCGGTCCTGCAAACAGGAGTGCCATCATTAGCACGATAAGTTTCATTTTCATGTGTTTGGAATTAGGGTTCGGTGTAAAAAAGTTGAACCGAAAGTTGAGCGGAAGTGAAAATAGAAACAATACCAGCGTGCGGGTATACTGCACTCAGTACTGGTACGGATAAAAAAAGTCTGCCAGGGCAGATTTAATAAACTTTTGAAAGATAAAATCCTTAGGTAAGCATACCTCCATCTACCTGCAACACCTGGCCGGTGATATAAGTAGAAAGATCAGAACCTAAAAACACACACGCATCGGCAACATCTTCCGGTTTGCCACCGCGCTTAAGCGGAATGGCATCGCGCCAGCTTTGCACAGTTTTAGGATCAAGCACAGCTGTCATTTCCGTTTCAATAAAACCCGGAGCGATGGCGTTGGAGCGGATACCGCGCGAACCTAACTCAAGCGCCACCGATTTTGTAAAACCAATGATACCCGCCTTCGATGCCGCATAATTTGCCTGGCCAGCATTGCCTTTCAGTCCCACAACAGAAGTCATATTAATAATAGAGCCGCCTTTCTGTTTCATCATCGGCTTCGTTACCGCTTTCACTGTATTGAAACACGATTTGAGATTTACGTTTATTACTTTGTCCCACATCTCCTCGGTCATGCGCAACAACAGATTATCCTGGGTGATGCCTGCATTGTTTACTAAAATATCCAGCGATCCAAACTCTGTGACTACATCATTGATCAATTTATCAGCCTGGGCAAAATCGGAAGCATCCGAACGAAAGCCTTTTGCCTTTACACCCTTTGCGGTTAGTTCAGCCTCCAGGGCTTGCCCTTGCTCTACACTTGACAAATACGTGAATGCAACATTGGCGCCTTGTTCGGCATACCGAATGGCTATCGCCCGGCCTATTCCTTTTGAAGCGCCCGTTACCAGGGCATTTTTACCTTGAAGTAATTTCATCTTGAACTAATTTATGGAAAGTATTTGTAAATCTCTTTTCTATGTAAAACTCTTTCAAACGTAAGTGTGTTGTTTTCAAAGTGAAGGCCGATACGATAGGTTCCAAATCTAATCTTATAAAAGTTTTTATAGCCTTGCAATTTCTCTGCCCTGATTTCTCTAAATGATTTAATGCTTAGTATTTCTTTGAGTGCGAACTGTTCTATTTTTTTGCGCTCCGCGGAAGGTAACGATGCGAGATCTTTCAAAAATCTTTTATGATAGAGAAAAATCAATTTTTCTTCTTCAGTTTTTTATAAAAACTAACTGCTTCATTGACCGATAGTCGCTGTGAAGGAGCATTCTCTTTGATTTTTTCACCCAATACATAGTCTTCCAAAACCCGCTCAATCTTCTCAAACGTGTTGATATCCAGTTGCACAGCAACTTTTTCATTCTGTTCGTTAACTATATATTTTCTCTTAAAATTTTTCATTTTCTAATGTGAAATTGAAGAATTATGTACCTTTTTCAAAGGTAATTTAGAAAGCTGTTTTTACCTTGAAGTAATTTCATTTTTCTTCTTTATTAATTTGGGGAAAACATTAAAACAGAAAACAATCATAAAACCAATGCCTAAGCCTTGAAAAAATTCTCCACCATCGGTATGAGTAACTTTTAAAAACGAGCCGATGATTCCGGCAACCGATCCGGCAATTCCTATAATAGTATTCTTTAATTCCATAAAACTGACAAAGATAATTTCAGTGCTAAACTAACTTTTTTTACCATTAATAAATGGGTTAATTTGCCCTTCAAAAGTATTCAAGAACAATTTAATAGAAGATAGATATGGCAAATTATGATCTTATCGTGATCGGCTCCGGCCCGGGCGGATATGTAGCAGCAATTCGTGCTTCTCAATTGGGCATGAAGGTAGGCGTGGTAGAAAAAGCAGAATTGGGCGGTATTTGTTTAAACTGGGGGTGTATCCCAACAAAAGCGTTGCTGAAGAGTGCCAATGTTTTTGAATACATGCAGCATGCTGCTGATTATGGCATAAAAATAAAAGGAGCGGAAGCGGATTTTGCCGGAATTGTAAAACGCAGCCGCGATGTAGCCGCAGGCATGAGTAAAGGAATTCAATTTCTGTTTAAGAAAAATAAGATCGACCATATTGCAGGCCACGGTAAATTGAAAAAAGGTTCACCTGCCGGAGCTTCAGCGCAGGCTGGAGTCAAAGTTGAAGTAACGGATGCCGCAGGAAAGAAAACAGATTACGAAGCAAAAAGCATTATCCTGGCAACCGGTGGTCGCTCGCGCGAGCTTCCTAATTTACCGATTGATGGCAAAAAAATAATTGGCTATCGCGATGCAATGGTCCTGCCAGGGCAACCCAAGCGGATGGTAGTAGTAGGCTCGGGGGCAATTGGTGTTGAGTTCGCTTACTTCTACAGTACGATTGGTACTGAAGTTACCATCGTTGAATTTTTACCGCGCATTGTTCCGGTAGAAGACGAAGAAGTTTCAAAAGCATTAGATAAAAGTTTCAAGAAAGCAGGGATTAAAATCCACACCAATTCTGAAGCAACTAAAGTGGATACTAAAGGAAAGGGGTGTGTAGTTACCGTAAAAACACCCGATGGCGAAATAAAGATTGAAACAGACATCGTGCTTTCGGCAGTAGGTATTGCCACTAACTTAGAAAACCTCGGGTTGGAAGAAGTGGGCGTGAAGACGGAGAAAGGAAAAGTTTTGGTAGATGATTTTTATAAAACCAATGTGGCCGGTGTGTATGCCATTGGCGATATCGTAAAGGGTCAGGCGCTGGCTCATGTAGCTTCCGCAGAAGGAATTATTTGTGTGGAGAAAATTAAAGGTCATAATCCACAACCGTTGGACTACAATAACATTCCGGGTTGCACATATTGCTCGCCCGAAATTGCTTCGGTTGGTTATACAGAAGAAGCTGCAAAGAAAGCAGGCTACCAGATTAAGGTGGGTAAATTTCCGTTTACTGCATCGGGCAAGGCCAAAGCTGCCGGTGCACCGGATGGATTTGTGAAATTAATTTTTGACGCCAAGTATGGAGAGTTCTTAGGCGCTCACATGATTGGGGCCAACGTAACTGAAATGATTGCCGAGGTGGTTACAGCCCGCAAGCTGGAAACTACAGGCCATGAAATAATTAAATCGGTACACCCGCATCCTACCATGAGCGAAGCGGTGATGGAAGCTGCTGCTGCTGCTTATGATGAAGTGATTCACCTTTAGGATATTTTCATCATAAAAAAAATAGTTGTTAGCCTGAACTAACAACTATTTTTTTTAGGTTATTTTGATTTCTTAAATCGAAAGTCGCACTTCCTGGCACCCAATGCAATGGTACCGGTTCGCACCAATTGGAGACCGGCAAATCCCGAAGTTAATTCATCCACCTCGCACAGGATAGAGGAGAATTTTTGATACGAGTGCTTTTCAAACAGCTTGCAAATTCCGCATTCAATAATATCAATTCCGTAGCCTAACCCAAATGTCTCTTTCTTGTCAGTAATAATGTTCGCCACGAAACCACTGGGGTTTGAATTTTTACTTATTTTCTTATTGAATGATTTTATGAAAACGCTTGCCAGCCATGTGTTCGTAAGTTTAGCGGGGAGTTGCTTTAACAACAGTTGGATTTTATTCCTGGGTCGCACATATTCTGTCACCACCTCCAGGCATACTCTCCTGATTGTCTCAAACGGTTCACCCTGTGCATCCAACGTTTTGATGAGGGCTAAGAAATAAGCGCTGAAATCAAGTCGTTTATCAATCGGGTTTTCTGAGGTAGCTGCAAAACGGATGTCCTCTGAAATTTCAATAAAGTGATTATCAACTATTGTTATTATACCGCTTGCACGATCTGGAAAATTAATAGCGATAGCTTTGATAAAATATTTTTTATAAGGTGCATTTACCATAAAGGCGTATAATGCATTTCACTGCTCACATAAAGATTTGAGAGCCTTCAAAGCCCGAGGCCACATTTCACTGAACATAGGTACAAATTCAGTTTCAACCTGCATTTCAACACTTACTTCTGTTTGATTGCCTTTATCGGTAAAAGTATAATTCTCGAAGGAAGGCGCCCACTTCTTAACTTCATCACTGGTAGTGTCAACAACACCATCATTAATGAGGCCCCGATGTTCGATGGAAACAAATTGATATTGAATACACTTCTTTATTACACTATACATGCCCTGCAATTTCCCCTTTTCATCCTTTGCTAAAAAGCGAATTTCACTTCCCTCACTCCAGCTACCTTCATAAAAGGAACCTTCGTTAAATTCTTTTGTCCAGATGCGATAGGTACTGTCGCCAAGCATGACAGTCCAAACCTTTTGTTTATCTGCCTTTATCAATATTGAAAATTTCAGTGTTTCCATATTGCAAAACTTTGATACAATGACTTCGATTTCTTACAGTTCTTTGATTTTTATCGACCGATAATAAACCGGAGCGCCATGATCCTGCAAAGAGATTGCCCCTGTCCTGGATTTGTTCCAGGCCGGGTACTCAACCCATTTACTTTTTTGGTAACGCTGATTGTACTCTTCACTTCCTTCTTCGAACTCAACTGTTTTTTCACCGTTAAGCCAATGCTCCACATGCCCATTGTTATAAATGATTCGCGATGTATTCCATTCGCCCACCGGCATTAACTTCTTAGTTGTTGGGGCTTCAAACATGTCATAATTCGATCCTGCTTTTTGTGCGGGGGTCAACTCACCTGCCCAACCTGCATCGTCAATCACCTGGTATTCCGGCCCGGTTTCATAATCGCTGTGAAGTTCCGGACTTTCAACTACGTGATACAAGATACCACTATTGCCCCCGGGAGTAATTTTCCATTCAATGCTAAGCTCAAAATTTCCAAATGTGCGGGTTGTCATTAACGAGCCACCATGATCGCCCGATCCTTCACCAAAACCAGTTCCATCGCACACAATTTCTCCTTGTTGTATCGTCCACAACGGGCCAATGGTATCGTGATTGTATCGCTTCCAGCCATCAAACGAGGTTCCATTAAAAAGTAATTCCCAACCGGCAGCTTTCTCAGCTTCAGTTAAGGTATTGATTGCTGCTTCCGCAGAAGAACCCTCTTGGCCAGAGGGCTTGTTGCACGAAACAAAAACCCATGCTGTAGTCAGCAGGATTAAAAGAAACCGGAATGAAGTTTTCATAGGTAGAGTTTAGTTGAATCAATTAAAGTTACGAAGAAGAACAGGGCTCACAGCACATTACTCAACTGTTCCTTAATTTTTTCAAGCTCTTCTTTCATCATTACTACATGCTTTTGCATTTCGGCATCGTTGGCCTTACTCCCAATCGTATTAATCTCACGGCCTATTTCCTGCGAAATAAATCCCAGCTTTTTGCCGTTCGATTGCTTTTCGCCCATTCCTTTAATGAAATAATCAAGGTGGGTTTTCAAGCGCACGCGCTCCTCATGAATATCCAACTTCTCGATATAGAAAATAATTTCCTGCTCAAGCCTGTTTGCATCAAATCCTTCGCTCCCAAAAAAATCGGTTATGTTGCCTTTAATCCGGCTTCGGATTTTTTCAATTCGTTTGGGATCTATCTTTTCAACCTCGGTCAATCCCAGGCGAATGTTTTCAATATACCCTTTGAGTTTTTCTTCGAGCGATTTTCCTTCTTCATTTCTGAAATGATCGCACTTACCAAGTGCATCATTCAGCATCGCGCGCACCTGCTCCCACTCGGCAGGATCTAATTCCTCTTTTCCATTGGCCTGAACAACATCAGGAGAATTAAGTGCCATTTGAAAAAGCGCATCATGCCCAGCGCCCACTTTATCGGCTAATTTTTTTAATTCATTATAATAAGAAACAAACAGCTCTTCATTATACTGATGCCTGATTTCCTGCTTTATCCCGCTTTGAAATTCGATGTTGAGAGAAACTTTCCCGCGTTCCAGCTTATCGGCTATCAGATTTCGCAACTCGAGTTCCTTTTCAGTGTATTTTTTGGGAAGCCGTAAACTTAAATCAAGGAATTTTGAGTTTAAGGTTTTTACTTCTACGGAAAGGGTACCATCGCCCAAACTGAATGCCACCTGACCATAGCCGGTCATTGATTTAATCATGATGTTTATTAAGGTAAGGAAAAATTGTTACCAAGGTATCCAATTTTTAACGAATGGAAATTTAAAAATCGAATCCAAGTGTAAATGACAAGCGAGGCTCCTTAACTGCATAGTTTTCAACCGGCCAGGCAAGGTCAAATTTCATATAGTAACCGAGCATCATTGTGCGCAGGCCCACGCCATAACTGAATAACCAGGGATTTAAATAGTCATTGATTTCAATAATAAATGGACTGCCTGAAGTGTTCTCAGGTACAACTCGTTTACGCACGCTATTCTGCGAATTGAATGGAGTGGCACCCGTCCAACTTGTGCCTATATCATAGAAAGCCGTGAACTGTAGATTGCGGAAAAAGTTAGAAGTGATGGGCCCGCTCGATAAAGCCCTCACTAATGGCACCCGTAATTCAGCATTGGCCATCGCCACACTACTGCCATACAGCGTTGCATAGTCGAAGCCGCGTAAACTGGTTGCAAATTCAGCAAAAAGAAGGTCCTCATTGTAGGTTCCTTCCTTATTCATAAGTGGGTTTTGAAGTCCTTCATAGTTCAATCGGTTGCCAAACCAATTATCCATTCCACCCAGTAAATATTTTTTAGGAGCATTGCCTACAAATGTTCCGGTGTATCCGCGCACGGCAAAAACAATCTCATGATAAATTTTCTGATAATGCCTTATGTCCAATGAAATCTGTGAAAAGCTTTTCTGATTATTTCCCAATGCTTCATAATGAATGGCGCTCAACTTTCCTCTCGTACCTTCAATCAGGTTCATCCCTGTTGTCAAAGAATTATCGTACACCAATTCCGCTTTGCCCCCTGCATAAAACTGTTGCTGTGAAGGAAGAAAAACAGGGCTGCCCGCCTGAGGAAGAACTTTTCCGCGGTCGACAAACTTGGTATAGCCACCAAAAGGTTTTAAAGAAACCCGGGTGCGAACCGATAAGGGAAGAGACGCACCAAATTCAATTTTCTGAAACGAGTACTTTTGCTCTTCAATTTGGGTGGCGTTCTCCTGGGGTGTTTCCCAAAAAATAACTTTCCGGTCAAACCGCACGCTATAATCTATACGCCCTGGAAGATATTGTACTTCACCATACACATCACCGCTCTTAAAATCTTTAAAAGCGGCTTGCAAGCCTCCTAAGAATCTATAATTCTCCAAAATGTCATTCATCTGAGTCTCTACCTTCAAACTGAAATCGCGCAAAGGATCAACCACAAATGTGGTTGCCACATTTTCGTAACTGAATTTAGGCTGATAAGGGAACGGCCCGGTCACCCGGCTTGATTCCCGGGCCTTTGCATACCGTGTAAGGAATGTTTCGCTCGGTTGTTTTGCTTTTATAACTTCATCTTCAAAAACATAATCATCCGTATTCAAAGGCTTTGCTGCCGGCACAAGTGGTTTCAAGGTATCCACAACAGCAGGCACATCAAACTGATAATCATCGGTATTGATAACTGACTTTACTGCAGTAGAGTCTTTTAGTACTGGGGCCTTAGGCGGTTGTGGCTTTTGCTGGGTGGTTGTATCCTGCTTTTCTTTTAACCGCGAGTTGATCAAGTCTTTGATTGACATGTTTTTTGCCGGCTCCTGCTTTCTTTTTTGAGAAACAATTTTGGCCTGCTGAACTTCTTTCCTTCGCGATGCCGGTGTAAATATCTGGCGTTCGAAATTAAATTTATCAATAATAAAAATATCTTCGCTTAACTCTTTAGTAGTTACCAATGCAAGGGATCGATTGTAAAAATCAAGATCAAAATCTTTAATGCTTGAATTGAAATTGGTGACCTGGGAATAAATTCCTGTTGGGCGATTGAATCTGAATAAGTTAACTATGCCCCGTTGATCACTTAGATAATAGAAATTATTTTCATCCATTGCCTTGGGATGGAGATCCCTACTCAACGTGTTGGTAAGACGTGTTACTTCTGTAGTGGTGGTGTCAAGATTATACAGAAAAAGATTATAAGTCGGGGCAAGTTTTGAGTATGCGCTTACCGTGGTGCCAATAGAATCGGTAGTGCGGTTTGAACTGAAAACAATCGTGTTTGAATTAGGTATGAAACTCGGATCGAGATCGTCATACAAATCATTCGTTAGTCTGCGCGTGCGATCCCTAAGACTGCTTATTAAAAATAAGTCATTTTGTCCCGCCAAATCAGCGCTCAGCACCGCCAATCTTCCATTGCCTGAAAAATTAAAACTGCGAATGTTGCTAAAGCGTTCAAGCTCACGTGGCAGTTTACTTTTGGTAACTAAATCATACAACCAAAAAATGTATTGGCCATCTTTTACACCAATTACGCCTAACTTGTTTGCATCCGACCAACTTAACAGCGGTATGCTATAATCTACGCTCTGCTTAATTACTTTGTTTCCACCCTGGAGTATTACAGTTTCTTTACCATTCTCAAGGGACTTCACACGAACCGTAAACTTTCCCCGGTCATTTTCAGCGTAAGCTACTTTTTTGCCATCCGGACTAATTTTTACGGTTGTATATACAACCGTCTTTTTGTGTTTGGGACTAAAGAGCGAGGAGTCGGATGGAGAAACATAACTTTGTGCTGCCCGGGTCTCCATCGAAGAATAGAAAAATTTCCACTCCGTTACCAATTGTTTAAACGGAATTCCCAAAGTAATCAATACACTTTTTTCTTCGTTACGAATAATGCGAGTATAGTTAAGGATATTATTAATGCTGCTCTTCCCATATTTCTCTACCACAAAATTCCAAACAGATTGCCCCATTAACGCGGCCTCATGCCCGGTTAATTTAAATGCTTTATTAACCTTTTTACTGCTCACTAACTGGCGAATAAAGTCATCCATCTCCTCGTTCCAACCCTTGGCTACATATAATGATGCCCCATCCACAAACCATTCGGGTAAATTTAAAAACACCGCATTCTGAAACATGTCTTTCAGGTTGCCGCCAAACATCATTTCATTAAGCATGAGGTCTGAAAACTTAAAGATTAGCTCCTCTTTAAATTCGTGCAAAGTGCCCGGATGGGCAATTTCTACATAAGGCTTAATAAATTCCGTCTCGCCACCCGAATTAAACTGTGTATGGTTGAGGCCAATATTGCTTTGTTGCAGATCGGTGACAGAGTTATATAAAAATACTTTTGTTTTTTGATAAGGATAAAACCCGATCAAATCTGTTATCCTGTCAAACTCGCCTTCCAGGTATTCAAGTGATTCCTGGGCTACGCGCTTGCGATCGTCATAATAATAAACATCAAAATTTTCTGAACTGAGATAGTTCCAGCGAAACTGTTTGTATTGAATCCGGTTTTTACCAAACGAATCATCGGCATGCTGGGCATGGACGCTTGTATAACACAGGATATTAATAGCGTGACTACTGAAAACCTAAACA
>CAZNRJ010000045.1:0-11948 GCA_964574945.1 uncultured Ohtaekwangia sp.
CTTAGAGGGGGCAAAAAAGCAGGAATTGAGTTAAAAAATAAAACCTAAAGCGGATTCTATGTTTTTTCAGCACGTATATGACAAGTCGTTAGCACAAGCAAGTTATTTTATTGGATGCCAGAAGGAAGGGGTGGCCATAGTAATTGATGCGAAACGGGATGTGGATACCTACCTTGAAATAGCGAAGCAAAACAAAATGAAAATCACGCACATTGCCGAGACGCATATTCATGCTGATTTTCTTGCCGGCTCGCGCGAGTTGGCAAAACTTACCGGGGCCCAAATGTATTTGTCGGACGAAGGCGGTGAAGGTTGGTTGTATGAATTTCCGCATGTAGGGCTCAAGGATGGAAGTGTTATTAACGTTGGAAATCTCTCGCTTAAAGTATTACATACACCCGGCCACACCCCGGAGAGCATCAGTTTTTTATTAACGGATCATCCCGCCAGTGAAGAGCCTGTGATGTTGTTTACCGGTGATTTTGTTTTTGTAGGCGATGTGGGCAGGCCCGATTTATTAGAGAAGGCTGCTGGTTTTGTAGGAACAAAAGAAGCCGGTGCGAAAGAAATGTATAAATCGATCGCTAAATTCAATGCCTTGCCCGATTATATACAAGTATGGCCCGGCCATGGTGCAGGCTCTGCTTGCGGAAAAGCTTTGGGTGCTGTGCCCAGCACAACCGTTGGGTATGAAAAGGTGCGCAACTGGGCTTTTCAGTATCCGAAAGATGAAAATGGATTTGTAAAATATTTATTGGAGGATCAGCCTGAACCGCCAAAGTATTTTGCCATGATGAAAAAGTTGAACAAGGTAGACCGTCCGTTGCTTACCGAAGTGCCGAAGCAAAAGAAACTAAGTGCAGATGAATTTAAAGCAGCTTTTGAAAAAGGGATTAAGTTAATCGATGCGCGCCACAAAGTAGATTTTGCCAATGGCTTTATTCCCGGCAGCATTAACATTCAAGGCAACAATTCATTTGCAACATGGATGGGTTGGTTCATCAATTATGATGAGCCGTTTATGTTGGTAGCCGGTGAATCGAAGATAGAAGACCTTACCCGGAAGCTCATGCGCATTGGAATGGATAATGTGTATGGGTATATCGAAGATGTAACCCCATGGGTAGCCCTTGGCAATACACTGGAGCGCAGCAATGTAATTGACCTGGATGAATTTAAAGACTTGTATAAGAACAACAACATTCAGTTGGTGGATGTGCGGGGCGAATCAGAATTTAATGCAGGTCATATAAAAGGGGCTGAAAATATTTTTGTGGGTACGCTGGAAAGTAATCTCACCAAATTAAGAAAGGACAAACAAGTGATCATTCAATGCCAGTCAGGCGACCGTACTGCTATTGCTTACTCGGTGTTGGCCAAGCATGGTTTTAAGAATGTAAAGAACTATGGAGGTGGAATGAATGAGTGGGTAAACTCCGGAAACCCGGTGGTGTCTGAAAATCAATCATCAGGCTGATCAATTTTTCTTAATGCTCAAAAGTGTGTCGCTTCGTTTAATAAGCAACGTAGCACATCCCTGCCATTAAAGCTTGATCAACCCTTTTCGCATTCCTTCCATTACCATTCCCGTTCTGCTCATCGCCTGTAGTTTTACAAACATGGCTTCGCGTAAACCATCAACGGTACGTTCGGTTACATTCATCCTGGTGCCTATTTCTTTGTAAGTAAGGTCGGTAGCTGCCAGGTGTAGAAACTCAAGTTCTTTATCGGTATAGGTAGTGGCAAACTCGTTCTGGTTTTCGATCACCAACCTGCCCAGGTTGCTGTTATTGATTTCTGAATTGTAATAGTTTTTATGATACACTTCGCGCAACGCATATTCCAACACATCGGGCGCAGTGTCTTTAAGCAAGTACGAACAACAGCCTGCCCGTATCATGCCCATAATCACGTGCTCTTTGTCGTTCATGGAAAGTGCAACCAGCCGCACCGAAGGATGAATTTGCTTTAACCAGCGTGCAGTCTCCACGCCATTCATTACCGGCATCTCCACATCAATCAACATAATATCAGGCACCGTGGCAAGCTCCGTAAACTTTTCCTGTAGTTCTTTTCCGTGGCTTGCATCCACAATTACTTCAAACCCCAGGCTGTGCAACATCAGGCTTACCGATTTGCGAAAGAGCTGATGGTCATCGACAAGGCCTATCCGGATTTTCATACCTGGTGTGTTGGAATTTCAATGCGTACCTGTGTGCCCGGGTTAAGGGATTTCCACTGGGCAGTTCCGCCCAGCAAGGTAGCCCGGTGTTTAATATTTGTAATGCCAAACCCTTCTTTCGTCAGGTCAAACCCTATTCCATCATCTTCCACCCGCACAACCAGGTGCCCATCCGGTTGCTCGGCATAGATGCGAATGTGCGTGGCTTCCCCATGCTTCAAAGAATTTTGAAAGGCTTCCTGAACAATCCGAAACAATACCAACTGCCGGTCCTTGGTCATGGTGAGTTGTGCAGGATGCTGCACGGTCATGGTAATGCTATGCGAGGCATTGATGCGGGCGGCTTCGGCATTCAGGTTTTCGATGAAACTAAATTGTTCCAGCCATTCGCTGCTGAGTGATTTGTTGAGTGTGCGCAGTTCCTGAATAGCCAGTCCCAGGGTTTCATGGGCTGTATGTAAGGTTGCTTCCTGGGGAGATACCTTCCGTTGGGCAACCCCTACCAGCATTTTTGCGCTATTCAATAACTGGCCGATGTTGTCGTGAATTTCCCTGCTTAGCATGTTTAATGTTTGCTCCTGGGTTTCCAACCGGGTCTTCAGCAATTCTTCGGTGTATTGGCCTTGCAATTCCTTTTTCTCGTAGATAAACCGCAATTGTTTTTTCTGGTAAATGAGGACGAGGATGATAATGCCAATAGCCACCAACAAGAAGAAGGCGCAACCTATTACGATAAGAGTAACTTCCTGCGATAAACTATTCATACCTAAAGCCAAACTAATTCCCTAAAATAGGGATAACATCAGGAACTCGCTACAGCACGTAAGTTAATTGTGGTTTTAGTAGAGATCCTTGACCGCTTCCGTTTGATTACGGTTCCGGGATTTGTTTTGATAGATTATCCAAAGAACTCCAAACCAGGTTATAAGACTTCCCATGAACAAAAGAACGTTATGTGCTCCCCATAAATAGGTAAGTAAAGCCCGATTCTCATCCGAATAATGTTCAGTTGGTAGAATATTTGAAGTCAGTTTATTATATGTTAAAAAAATACCGAAGGCCCCAAGGTGATAGATTAGCTGAGAGCACATAAACCAAAAGTCAAAATTTCGTAATATAGATTCTTCATTCACATGAGTTATCAAGTGAATGAAGTAAGCAAAAATCATGAGGATTATTCCAGTGGATGTAATAACAAAACCAATACTAGGAAACAGTTTTTCGACACCCATCAAATACCATTCAATCAAGTAGTATAAGAATGTAGCAACCCCAAGGATCAATGTAAGCCATCTTCTTTTTTGGGATTCAAATAGGAAAAAGAAATATAGACTAAAACTTATACCAATCAACAAATACAAATAGCCATATAGATAAGAATTATATTTTGTAAAGACAATTATAACTAATAATGTAAACCCTAGAAAATAATAGATAATGAGTATCTTGTGTTTAGGTTTATTGTTCCCAATACGTAAGTATGCCAATAGCGCACTGAAGTATAGAGAATATGAAAACGGCTCTAATAAGTAAGAGAATATAAATTGAGGACTCATTGAATTTAGACTTGCTATTGATGATCTATGCACGGAGGATGTGGACATCCCTCAATCTCAAACCCATCTCCATCTTTTTGCAGCGGCTCTGGTCCACGCCCAATAATCTTTAACGCGCCTACTTTTTTACCATCAGCCGTGGTTGCTTCTTCAATGCTTACTACACACACTACCTTACCGGGCTTGGTGTCCAACAATCTTTGCATGTCGGCTGCGCTGAAAATAAATTTAAATGCTTCTACAGTGGTTGCCATAATTATGTGGGGTTAGGGTTAAAATTTATACTTCCTTCAAAGGTGCTCAATTCATTTTAAAGATAAAACGGGGTTTTCCCCCTTTTCATACCGGGGTTTTCCCCCTTTTTATACCGGGAATTTTCCCCCGGTTTCGGGGGAAAATACCCTTGATTTTTACGTGCCAGTCATGCCACCTTAGCGGTATGCTAAACGAGTCTTCCCAAACCCCCGAAGTTTTTATGCACAGGCGTGTGTCGATGGCCTTAATCATTGACATCCTTCGCGCCAGCCGCGAGATTTTTTACTTCTCCATGACACTCAATAAACTCCCTCTTGGCGACCGGCATGCATTAGCGGATACACTAACCTATGTGGGCGGAGTGGTAAAAGATACCTTCGATAAACTTACGGCCGGAGATTTTCCCGAAGGCAATTGTGCCCAGCTCGAATTACTCAGCCAGGAGCTGTATCACCACCTGCATCCTGTGCTGGGTATCAATCATGCGCGTTCGCTTACTGAAAAACTGAATCAAATGCACCGCATGAAGGGCCTGCACAGTGAGCTTATCCTGGGCATTATCGAGCAACGTGAATTGGTGCTGTTGGACGAAGCGGCCAATCATTTTAGTGATACGGCCCAACTTCTAAATAAATGATTTATGATTGACGATCTTTTAAATATCGGTACTGAAATTCGTGGCCTGGCGCACCGCCTCGAAACAAGAAGTAGTTTTGACCGCATTCACCTGGCCGACTTGCTGGAACATATCGGGCAGGTGTTAAAAGACACCGGTACCAAACTAAGCCTTGGGCAACACCCCGGCAACCATCGGCAAATGGAATTGCTGAGCGAAGAACTTTATTTCAAGCTGGCTTTTGTAGTGGGCGAAGTAAAAGCACAGACTATTTCCAAGCGGTTGATGCAAACCCAGCGGGTGGAGTTGTTGTGCAGCGAAGCAGCCACCGGCTTTGGTGCGCACGAGCATGCCCTGCTGGACGAAGCAGCCAGTCATTTTTTAGATACCTCCAGGTATTTAAGAATGAATTGAGGGCATCTCTAAAAACTCGTTGTACCCTTCTCTTTTGGAGAAGGGTGACGGGTTGAGGCCATCAAACGCAGGGTTTTTAGAGATGCCCTTGAACTAGTTTTGCATGATGTTCGTATCCGCTCGCGAAAAATTTTGAACGGCCTGCGCAACGGTATTAAATAATTTGAAATAACTACGCGCTATGAACCGCGATCATCAACTTCAGTATTGTAAAGTATGTATCCATAAACAGTTCGATCCTCAACAAGGAGTGATCTGCGTGCTCACCGGCAAGCAAGCTGAATTTGAAAATTATTGCCCTACGTTTAAATCGATAGACGGAACTTCCCCTGAAGTTCATCATTACGCTGATAAAGCTGCGTTTGATCCTGAGCTCGTATTGGCCAGCGGCACGAAGCGATTTTTCAATATGATTATTGACTACATCGTGTTTTATATATTGGCGACCGTGTTTGTTTTTATGAGCGCATTGGTAGGCGCGATGTTTTTTCCGGAGGAGACAGCGGGTGTGTTTGATGAAGGCAACCAAAGTCAGTTTTGGATGTATGTGCTCATTTACATGAGCTACGTGCTATACTACACCATCCTGGAGTCCGCTACCGGGCGCACGATCGGGAAATTAATTACCGGCACCCGTGTGGTAGATAAGGCTGGCAAGGTGCCAGCGCTGGGGGTTATCTTTCGCAGGTCACTTTCGCGCATCGTACCCTTCGAAGCATTTTCTTTTTTGGGCAACGCACGCGGCTGGCACGATGCCTGGACCGACACATGGGTGATAGAGAAGAAGTAAAATTGCTTAATGCGATTCCTTGTCAATATGTATTCGGGGTACCCGAAACGGAACACTACCGCTAAAAAAAAGAAAGGGAAGTAATAAAAAAAATGAACTATATTTAAATACAGTTTGATACATATCTTATGTTTTAAACAAATACTGATATGAAAAAGATTGCGCTTTTTTCGTCCATTCTTCTTTTCGCGTTTAGCTGCGAAGAAAAAGAAATAGATAAGCCTCAAATTTTTGAAGTGGTTACGATAGGTAAAGGGAATTTGTATGGTAACGGTGAGGAAAATATTCCGAAGCAAAATATTGTCATTACAAACCAAAGTGATTGGACCGCTTTAATAAATGCCATGAATACGGTCAACAATGTTTCCTCTACTTTTGCCGAAACCAATATTGACTTTAAACGGTTTCAGGTTATCGCGGTGTTTGAGGAAATAAGGTATCGTGATGGGCATAGTATAGACATAACAGAGGTAGTGGAAACGGAGAGCAGTATTGAGGTAAAGGTGGAAAATCTGAACAAAGGAAACTCTACCCCAATTGTTATCCAGCCATTTCATATTGTAAAAGTTACAAAATCAAATAAACAAGTTGTGTTTACTTCCTCTGGTGATTTCGTTACAATAGGCAAAGGAAATTTGTCTGGTACAGGTGTTGAAAATATCCCCAAGCAAAGTGTTGTTATAACAAATCAGGCTGATTGGGTAGATTTGATTGACGCTATGAATACCCGAAATAATGTATCTAATAAATTTACTGAAACGGACATAGATTTTAATCAATATCAAATTATTGCAGCCTTTGATGAACTTAAACTTTATACTGGCTCCACAATTGATATAACCGAGGTGACTGAAGTCGAAAACAGCATCCATGTGAAAGTGGAAAACATACGTTCAGTTGGTTTCCTTGCGGCACTTTCCCAACCTTTTCACATTGTGAAAATTCTGAAATCAGATATACCGATTGTATTTATTTGATTCTAATAATCAACCTAACCCCCATTGAAATAACTTTGTATATGCTCCATAATTTTACTAATAAGTACAGCAGGTCTTTCTTCTTTTTAGCCGTAGCAATGACATTATGTTTGATGGCCCATGCACAAGACAATTATTGTTACTACTATGGAGGAAAAAAGATTGGCCTTACGTTAGAGAAAAACTTTTTGAACATTATACCCCGTGAAGGCTTTGAAAAAACCTCTATTACCCACTTAGGTATTAGGGATTTTGCTCTGGGAACAGATGGCCAAAAGATTACTAAAATTGAATTCCAATCGGAACCTACCGATGTTGACTTTTTTAAAACCGTCCATTTTCTGAAGCAAAATCTCGGAATTGCGCACGTTTCCCTTTATTTTAAAAAAGGGGAGCATAGTTCGATAGGAACTTCAAATGTGTTTTATGTAAAACTGAAGGCCAACGATGACTTTGAGAAGCTACGACAAGTAGCGGGTGAAAGAAATATAAAAATTGAAAGGCAGGTTCCCAACATGCCGCTTTGGTATATTTTGTCTATGCTGCCAGATGCTGAAGGGTATTCTTTTGAAGCCGCCAATTTCTTTTATGAAACAGGTTTTATTGACGAAGTAGATCCGGCTTTTATGTTTGATTTTAAGCCCACGTGTACCAACGATCCTATGTTTGGCAGCCTGTGGGGTTTGAACAACACTTCCAACCCCAACATCGACATTAATGCTTGCCAGGCGTGGGATATTTCTCAGGGAGCGGGTGTAACTGTGGCAATTGTTGACACAGGTATTGACAAAGCACATAGCGATTTAGCAGCAAACATTTCAACAACAAGTTTTAATTCTCAAACGGGAACTTCTCCAAGCGGATCTCCGGATAATCATGGTACTCATGTTGCAGGTATTGTTGGAGCCCGTAGAAATAACAGTCTACAGGTAACCGGAGTCGCACCACAGTCCAAGTTAATGAGTATTAGTCATCCTTTAAGTGGGGGGCCAACAATGGCTGCAGAATTGGCAAGCGGTATAAGTTTCGCTTGGCAGAATAATGCTCACATTATCAATAACTCTTGGGGTGATCAAGGTGGGGAGGGCTATTCCGAGTTTCATAGTGCGATACTTGAAAATTCTATAGTGGCTGCCATGACGCAAGGTAGGGACGGGAAGGGTGCAATAGTAGTCTTTGCTGCTGGAAATTTTGGTTCAACAATGGACTATCCGGCTAATTTTCATGATGATATTTTAACTGTCGGCTCCATTACATCATCGGGGGCTCGGTCTGGTTTTTCAGGATACGGTACCAAACTTGATGTGGTAGCGCCCGGTAGTGATATTCTATCCACGTTTCCAGATAATAGTACAAGCCTCGAAAACGGAACATCAATGGCGGCACCGCATGTTAGTGGTATTGCTGCCTTGATTCTTTACCTGAATCCAAACTTAACGAGATGTGATGTAGCAAGTATTATAGAAGGTACATCACAAAAAATAGGTGGCTATTCTTATACAACAACAACTGGCAGATCGAACGGAACGTGGAACAACGAAATGGGCTATGGTTTAGTAGATGCCTTTGGGGCACTTCAAGCAGCTTTACCTGCTCTTTCAAATGCTTCACCTCTTGTTTGCACAGAGGGAACCCAGTTTACGTTAAACAACGCCCCTATGGGGGCTGCAATAACATGGTCAGCCAGCCCAGCTAATTTATTCTCTCAATCTTCAGGTAGCTTTACCAGTACGGGAGGAAGTCAAAACATTACATTAAATGCAACAAGTGGCACCTCTAGTGGCACAGGTACGCTAACAGTTACAAATACTACTTGTGGAGCATCTTTACAGGCACAAAAAACATTTTGGGTCGGACCCCGCCAGCCAACCGGTTTTGTCAGTGTGGTGATTGACCCGTGGCTGAAAAGAATATTGGCCATGGTTGTTTCGGTTCCTGACGCAACGGGCTATGAATGGTACATTAACGGTAGTTTATTCACCGGGGCAAATATGAACAGCAATTATGTGCAAATGCCTATAAGCGGCAGTTGCTCCATACCGGGCTATACCGTTGGTGTTAAAGCAATAAATGGATGTGGCACCTCAACAATGTATTCCGGATACTATGTCAACCCATGTTACGAAGAAGGATTCCTTTATAGCTATTACCCCAACCCGGCAACTGAAACACTGACCATAGAAAAAAACTACCAATACAATACTGAAAATAGTAATGAAAATTACTACCTGAATAATAAAATCCAAAGTGCTTATTGCTACAGGCTTTATGATCTTAATACTGGTTTGATTGTGCTCGAAGGGGATTTATCAGCTAAAACAGAAATTGATGTGTCAAGGTTGAGAAAGGGAAAATACGTATTGAAAATTCAAATAGAAAAAGACAAAGAAGAAACACATTCTGTAATTATTGATTAAAAATTGGATTATTGCTAATAATCCTTAGCAGGTCCCTTTCGCGCATCGTTCCCTTCGAAGCATTTTCTTTTTTGGGAAACGCACGCGGCTGGCACGATGCCTGGACCGACACATGGGTGATAGAGAAGAAGTGAAATTGCTCAGTACGATTTAAATTGTTGAGCCAGTTTGATTTGTAGGTGCGTGATAGCCAGCTGTGCAACCACCGTTCGATCACAATTAAAATCAACAAGTAAAAATTGAATTCAGGAGTCTCCAGTTGGAGACTCCTTTTTTATTGCTGAATCAATGTTTTTCGTAATCTCAAATAATATCTAACCTAACACTTGACTAGTTGTTGAATGGTTTTATTTTTAGACCAGGTTCAAAATATACCCCAAATCATGAAAAGAAGCTCGTTTTACTTACGACTGGCATTTATTTTACTCCTACTTGTTCCAATTGGCGCATTCTCTCAGGCAGAAGCGATTGATTCCGGGGCCACTTCCTGGATGCTCACCTCCACTGCTTTAGTGTTACTTATGGTGCCCGGTTTGGCAATGTTTTATGGAGGGTTGGTGCGAACAAAGAACGTGTTGGGCACCATGATGCACAGCTTTGCAGCGATGGGAATCATGACTTTGCTTTGGGTAATTTGCGGCTACAGCATGGCGTTTGGGCCTAATGTTTTAGGAGGTTGGTTTGGCTGGAACGCTGATAATTTTTTGCTGCGCGGAATTGATGAGTCTGTTTCAGACGGCATACCTGAATATGTGTTCTCTATGTTTCAGGCAAAATTTGCCATCATTACACCTGCATTGATTGCGGGTGCTTTTGCTGAACGGGTATCGTTTAAAGCGTATTGTATTTTTATTGCACTCTGGGGAGTTCTGGTTTATAATCCACTGTGTCATTGGGTGTGGGCATCCGATGGTTTTCTTTATAACATGGGGCCAAAAGGGGCAATTGACTTTGCCGGTGGCACGGTAGTTCATATTTCTGCCGGGGTAAGCGGCCTGGTGGCTGTTCTATATTTAGGCGGACGAAAATCATTTAAGCATTTACAAGTGCGTCCCAACAATTTGGTTATGACATTGATCGGAGGCGCACTTTTGTGGATAGGTTGGTTTGGGTTCAATGCGGGGAGCAGCTTAACCAGTGGATTGACAACCGCACAAGCATTAACCGCTACACAGGTGGCGGCTGCAGCGGGAGCCATTGCGTGGATGATCATTGAAGGCCTTCATCAAGGTAAAGCAACTGCACTTGGTTTTGTTTCAGGGGTGTTGGCCGGGCTTGTTGCCATTACTCCGGCAGCCGGAGTAGTGCAGCCGGGCGGAGCCATGATCCTTGGAGCATTGGCATCGCTGGTGTGTTACTATTCCATCATAGTGAAGAATAAGCTTGGGTATGATGATACGCTGGACGCATTTGGAATTCATGGGGTGGGCGGAATTATAGGCGCCTTGTTCTTAAGCTTTTTTATTCGCGACAGCTGGATGCGTGAAGCTGCAGAGATTGCCGGTGGAAGTTGGTCTGTGATGCAGCAATTTGGCATTCAACTGCTGGCAGTAGGAATAGCCATAGCCTATGCAGGGATCGGAACGTTTCTTATCCTTTTTGTGCTGAATAAATTTGTAAAAATTCGTTCGACCGATGAAGCCGAAATGAAAGGGTTGGATAATTTCTACCACGGTGAGCGCGGGTATGGAATGATCAACCCCAGTTAAGAATTAGTTTTAATAACTATAACCAACTATTTGCATGAAACTCCTCATTGCGATCATCCGTGAAAATCAATTGGACCAGGTTCGTGTTGCCTTGATTGAAGCTGGAATTTCCAGAATTACCGTCAGTCATGTTTCCGGCCATGGTAGGCAATTACAGCCTGAAGAAATTTATCGCGGGCAACGCGTGGTACCTAACCTGGTGCCCAACATTCGTATTGAAATAGCCGTGAACGATGACTTTGTAAAACCTGCTATCGATGCAATCCTAAAGGCATCTACCCCAAATGAAAGTGGAATGGTTGGCAGCGGAAAAATCTTTGTGCTTCCGCTGGAAGATGTAGTGCGTCTGCGCACGGGTGAAACAGGTTCGGAGGCGATATAACCGAAAATTTTCTTCAACAATCTATGTGATCATTTTCTGACGGCTCAATCATATCATTTTAATTTTAGTAGGATGACTTAGTTTGTAATCCTGTTTACGGCTATTGATTTTCAGACCTTTATTTACATAACCCTTTCTGTATTCTTTTATACGCGCTTCAAATTCCAACACAACACCTTGCGTTAGCTTAATACCTTCAAACCCTTTTGTATAGCTAAACCAAAGGTGATCCGCTACCTGCTGATTCTTATCGGTATCAATAATGTTTTTGAGCAGGATCGTATCTTCCGAATATCCTTTATAATTTACTTTCTTCCCCAAGCGCTCAAAAGTAGCCCTGAATTTTTTGCGTGTATCCTTTTCTTCGGCCAGTTCTTTTCTCATGGATGTAAGATGTAATTTTTATCGCATTACCTTATTTACTGATTGATAAGTGGTGTTTTCAATTTATTGAATAACTCCTTAGATTAATCTACTTTTGCAGTACAACATGATTTTAAACTATGGCTAATTTCAATGCACACCAAATAAAGGAAATAAACGATCTTATTGAAGAGATTGCAAAAGCCATTAAACCAAAATCGGAGATTGGCGCCCATGATAAACCGGCCATCACTATGTTGTTAAAAACCCATGAACCAAAGAAGAAG
>CAZNRJ010000045.1:11958-16073 GCA_964574945.1 uncultured Ohtaekwangia sp.
AGAAGGCCACCTTCTTTAAATGCAAGCGGGAATTTTCAGAGGCAATCGTTATGCACTTTGTAAAAGAAAAGGAAGTTGCTAAAAGCCGTTTTCACAAAAATAATCAAACCTGTATTTTCATTTTAAAGTAAGAAGATAATTCAATCTTCCTGGGTAAAGCCCGGCAGGGTTACGGTAAAACTGGTACCCTTATCAATAGCAGAACTTACAGTAACCGTTCCCTTTAATTTCTCTACCGTCTCTTGCACAATATAGAGCCCGAGCCCCGATCCTTGTGTGCGGTGAGTAGCCCGGAAGAACATCTTAAAAATTTCTTGCTGGTACTTTTCTTCGATGCCAGGCCCGTTATCGGCAATGATGATACTTACCCCGGTGGCATTATCGTGTATGTCGACAGATACCTGGGCGGCCCGGTCATTTACCGAGTGATGTTTAACTGCATTTGAAATTATATTACTTAGTATAATACGCACACGCCTTGGGTCATTCTTAAAATCTTTTTTAGTGTGGATGTTTACCAGCAATTTTATTTTGGGATAATTCTCAAGAAAGCGAACATCTTCCATAATATCTTTTATCATCGTTTCGAAATCAATGTGATCGGAAATAATTTCAAGTCTTGCATTGCGCGAGAAGTCAATAATATCGCGAATAAAAAAATCAAGCTTGCGTACACTTTTGTCGATCAGGTTCAGGTATTCTGATAAATCCTTTTCTTTCTCCAGTCGCGCCAAACTAATAAGACCCTGAATGGAAGACAGGGGTGATCGCAAATCGTGAGAAGCACTGTACACGAAACGATCAAGTTCTGCATTCACTTTTTTTAATGCTTCGTTTTGCTTTCGTATTAATCTTATCCGCCAGGTGTAAAGCCCAAACAGAATGCTGCAAATGAGAACGACCAGGATTAAATAAAACCAAAAGGTTTGATAGAAAAACGGGTTGACGCGAAAGGAGAGGGAAGCGCCTGCTTCATTCCAGATGTTGTTATCATTGCTTCCGATCACCCGGAAAGTATAGTCCCCAGGCGGGAGATTGGTGTATTCAACTTCACCTTTTGTTACAATGTCACTCCAGCTTTTGTCAAATCCTTCTAATTGATATTGAAATTGATTTCGTTCGGGGGCCGAAAAACTTAGCGAACTAAACTGAAAAGAATACCGGAAAGTACCGGCCCTTATACGTTGATCCTTTTCGAAAGGATTATTGGCAATGGTATCGGTAACGAATTTATCGATCCGGATAACAGGAACGATAAAATTACTCTTATTCATTTTGGGATCAATCATGCACACGCCACCCAGGGTGGGGATGTATATTTTTCCCGTCCTGGAAAGGGTTGACCGGGTGGCTCCCGTACACTCTTTATTATTCATTCCGTCTTTATCATTCACAAGTTGAAAGGGGACAATTTTATTCTGAGCAATACATTCGATCATAATTTTTTTATCGATTTTGATCACTCCGTTGTTGGTTGTAATCCACATCGTTCCCTGTTGATCGTCAATCCAATCAAAATAGGTTTTGCTTTTCGGATCGAAACTTAAAGGAATAGCACGCAGACTGTCCCTGTCAAAATACATGGGGCCTGTATTTGCCATTACCCAAATGTTGCCGTCATTGTCCTGATCGACATTGAAGATCAGGATTCCCGCATCATCTTTCCGCACGTGATATGTGCGTATGGTTCCATCGTTCGCAATCCTTGTCATTCCCCCGCTATTCGTTCCTACATAAATGTCTCCATTGGCTGCTTCGGTTATCGACAAAACGTAGTTGGATTCTAACCCGCTATTGTGTTGGTATATTTTCAGGATTTTTCCGTCCTTAAACTTAACGGCCCCGCCAGATCGCGACCCAAACCAAAAATTTCCTTGCCGGTCTTTTAATATGGTTCGAAAATCATCGGCAGGCATGCCATTGGCTGTTGAGTAAATTATTTCCTTGCCGTCCCGTATATTAATAATGCCTGAATAGGTAGCAAGCCAAATCGAATTGGGTGACTCTTCGAAAATATCGCGTATACCATTTCCGGCAATGGCGGTTTTAATAGTAATGGATTGCCAGCGGTCGTTTTCATTGAAATCGATTTGATTGGCGTCCGTGCCGACATATATTTTTCCGCTGGAGGTTTCGTGGATAATGTTTGCGCGATTGCTGCTCAACAATGGCATTTGCAAATTGGAGATGTTTGTTTCGCGAAGCCGGATAATGCCCGAGCGATTGGAAGACATCCATAAATTCCCTTCGCGGTCTTTAATAATCATTGTGATCCGTGTAAAGTCGACACCGTTTTTCGATTCAAGGATTTCGAGTTTTTTCTTCTCTATGTGATAGCGACCCAGCCACCGTTCCGTTCCAATCCACACAGTTAACCCGTTACCGACTAACATGGTATTGATTTGATTATTCTCCAACTCGGGGATTGAAGTAAGACGAGTGCGCCCGGGGTCTAATAAGTTTAAACCTTTACCGCTACCAATAAGTAACGTTCCATTTGGTAAGAGGGCGAGCGAACCTACGTTATCGGCATTCAGTCCGTCCTTCCGTGCAAAGTGTTGTATGGTGTTTTCTCGTATAGAGAATAATCCAAATCCATCCGTGCCAACCCAAATAGTTCCGTCAGGGTTTTCAACTAATGCGGTAACAGGGGCTCCCACAAGGTTAGGAATATCGATCGTGGTTACCGTATCCCGTCTTAATCGAAACAACCCTGCGTTGGTTCCCAGGAAAACATCACCCTCTTTTGTTTTTAACAGGGTACGAATTGATTTTGGAATTTCACCTTGCCTGGGTTTGTAAATTCTATAAACGCCTGCGCGATATTCAATCAGCCCGCTGCCCTGCGATCCCAAAAGAATAGTTTCCGGTGCAGGCTCAAGGGCACAGTAAAATCCATCAGTCCCTAAAATAGGTAACTTATTGCGGTCAAAGATTTCAAATTGTTCGCCATTAAACGTAATGAACCCGTTAAAGGAGGTAATCCACAAAAGCCCGTCCGATCCCTGGAATATGGAAGTAGTATTGTTTGATGAAAGCCCTTCATCGGCACCCCAGCTTGTTACGCTCAGGTCTTTTAATGGAAAATTCGGATTAAACGATTGTGTTTGACCACCGGCCAGGGTCTGGATCAGCAGGAAAATATAAAGTAGAAGAATCCGCATTGAATTAAAAGTAAGCCAAATAAGGTGAATATTTACAATTTTTAGAAGCCTTTAAATCCCTTGCCACTCACCAGACTTTCCTGTAAGTTTAGTTGATAATACCATCACTCATAAAATGGTTTTTAAAATGTTTTTTTAACCTTGACCTAAAATTATTTAACAAATGAAAATCCTCCCCGTTCTTGCTGCAGTCACTTTGTTGATCCTGTTAACCTCTGCCAAGCAACCTCCCGCAGAAACCTGGATTAATTTGTTTGATGGAAAGACATTAAACGGATGGAAGGCCAGTGAACATCCGTCCACATTTACGGTTGCCGATGGCGCTATTGTTGTGTTTGGGGAACGGGCGCATTTATTTTATGAAGGCCCGGTTGCGAATCATCAATTTAAAAATTTTGAATTTAAAGTGAGCGTAATGACAACACCCGGTTCCAACTCCGGCATCTTCATTCACACTGCATACCAGGAAGAAGGCTGGCCTTCGAAAGGATATGAGATCCAGGTAAACAATACACACACCGATTGGCGCAAAACGGGGAGTGTATATGCCGTGCAGGATGTGAAAGAGGCGCCCGCCAAAGACAACGAGTGGTTTACACAACACATTATTGTGCAGGGAAAAAAGATAACGGTTAAGGTTAACGACAAAATAATCAATGAATATACGGAAGGCGAAAATGGAAGATTAAGCAGCGGCACCGTTGCCTTGCAAGGCCACGACCCTAAAAGCAAAGTCTTTTATAAAGATGTGATGATCAAAATACTGCCGGATTGAGTGAATCAAAAAAATCGTTGGTCATGTATTCCACGGATTAATCCGTGGGGGAGTTATGGTGAATATTTATTGTATTGTTTCCTTATTGAGTATTATTTTGTTTAAAAATATCCTGATTTACAGATCAATTGCAATGTCAACAAGATTCTTCTCTTCAGGTTTCAGGTTAGCCATAA
>CAZNRJ010000046.1:0-15974 GCA_964574945.1 uncultured Ohtaekwangia sp.
CACAAACTCAATCTGTACTCCCCTAAGTTTTACTTTCTAATGACAATTCTGGGATAATCTTTAATGTTGTTGCAAGGCAACTATCCTACCCGCATTTTTGTAGTCCTTTAGATATTCTTTTTTGAACATGACGAAATCCGGTGCCGCCAAGAAAATAACTGACCTTTCCGGTCATGAATACATCGAAATTATAGGCGCCCGAGAACATAACCTGAAAAACATCAGCATCAGTTTTCCACGCAACCGACTGGTGGTTATCACCGGAATCAGCGGAAGCGGAAAATCTTCATTAGCTTTTGATACCATCTATGCCGAAGGCCAGCGCAGGTACATGGAAAGTTTTTCGGCCTACGCGCGTAGCTTTATCGGCAATTTAGAGCGACCCGATGTTGACAAAATAAACGGTCTCAGCCCGGTTATTTCTATTGAACAAAAAACAACTTCCCGAAATCCAAGATCAACCGTTGGCACCGTTACCGAGATTTACGATTTTCTGCGATTGCTTTTTGCGCGCGCAGGCGAAGCGTTCTCTTATCTCTCGGGTGATAAGATGGTGCGCCAATCCGAAGACCAGATACTGGATGCCATCATCAATAATTATAGAGGAAGAAAGTTAACGTTATTGGCCCCGGTTATTAAAGGCCGCAAGGGTCACTATCGCGAGTTGTTTGTACAGATTCGCAAGCAGGGATTTTCGAAAGTACGTGTGGATGGCGAAGTGTTAGAGATTACAGCCAAGATGCAAGTGGATCGCTTTAAAATTCACGACATCGAAATTGTAATTGATCGCATTGTGCCCGACCAAAAAGACCGGCACCGGTTGGGTCAATCCATTGCCACCGCCATGAAGGAAGGTAAAGGTGTGATCATGATGCTGGATGAAACGAACAAAGTACAGCACTTCTCCAAGTTTTTGATGGATCCTAAAACGGGATTGTCGTATGATGAACCGGCCCCAAATAATTTTTCTTTCAATTCACCTTATGGTGCATGCCCAACGTGCACAGGCTTAGGCGCTATTGAAGAAATTACGGAAGACTCAATCATTCCTGATAATAAATTGAGTATTAGCCGTGGAGGTATTTTGCCGTTGGGCGAGTATCGCGACATCTGGATATTTAAAAAGATTGAAGCAATCCTGAAACGATACAAGCTTACGCTTACGGCTCCTATCAAGGACATTCCACGCGAAGTGCTAAAAGTGCTTTTGTATGGCGATGATGTGCCTGTGGCAGTTGCATCGGTTAAATATCCGGGCACGGAATGGAACACAAAGTTTGAAGGCATCATTAACTTTTTGCAAAAACAGAAAGATGAAGGCTCTGAAGCCATTCGCAAATGGGTGGAGGATTTTACCATTACCCGGGTTTGCCCCGAATGCCACGGAGCCCGGTTAAAAAAAGAATCCCTTCACTTTAAGATTGATGATAAAAATATTGCGCAGTTGGCCGAGATGAATATCAATGCACTTCAAAAATGGTTTGAGGGCCTGGAGGATCGCATCAATGAGAAGCAACGCATTATTGCTGCAGAAGTATTGAAAGAACTTCGCAAGCGCATTGGTTTTTTGCTGGATGTTGGATTGGATTACCTGCACTTAAATCGGCCGTTGAGAACATTAAGCGGGGGTGAGGCTCAGCGCATTCGCCTGGCAACTCAAATTGGAACACAATTAGTAGGTGTGCTTTATATTTTGGATGAGCCAAGTATAGGGTTGCATGCGCGCGACAATGCCAAACTGATCAAAGCGCTAAAAGATTTGCGCGACCTGGGCAATTCTGTAATTGTGGTGGAGCATGATAAGGAGATGATGCTGGAGTCGGACTACATTATTGATATTGGTCCGGGCGCTGGCCGTCATGGTGGGAATGTAGTTGCTGAAGGCGATCCGGAAACGTTCTTAAAAAACAACAGCACCACAGCTAAGTATCTGAATGGAAAAATAGGAATTGAATATTTAAAGGAACGCAGAAAGGGGAGTGGTGAAAAATTATTGTTAACAGGCGCTACCGGAAATAATTTGAAAGATGTTGACCTTGAAATTTCCCTGGGCACACTTACGTGTATCACAGGTGTTTCGGGTAGCGGAAAATCAACACTCATTCATGATACGCTCTTCCCGATTTTAAATCAGCATTTTTTTAATTCACGCACTGAACCTTTGCCTTACAAAAAAGTTGAGGGACTTAAGCTGATCGATAAAGTAATAGAAGTAGATCAATCACCGATCGGACGAACGCCACGCTCAAACCCGGCAACCTATACAGGCGTGTTTACCGACATCCGCGATTTGTTTTCGCAAATGCCCGAAGCAAAAATTCGCGGCTATAAAACCGGCCGGTTTTCATTTAATGTAAAAGGCGGCCGCTGCGAAACCTGTGGCGGTGCAGGCTTGCGTTTAATTGAAATGGAATTTTTACCCGATGTGCATGTACCTTGCGAAACCTGCAAAGGCAAGCGGTACAATCGCGAAACCTTAGAAGTGCGCTTTAAGGGAAAATCCATTTCGGATGTGTTGGATATGACCGTGGAGGAAGCCGTAAACTTTTTTGAAAATCAACCGCGCATCCTGCGAAAGATTCAAACATTGAGTGAAGTAGGATTGGGGTATATTTCGTTGGGTCAACATGCAACAACGTTATCAGGGGGTGAAGCACAACGGGTAAAACTCGCTACGGAATTATCCAAACGCGATACAGGCAAAACCCTATACATTTTAGATGAACCTACCACAGGTTTGCATTTTCAAGACATCAGTCACTTGCTGGATGTGTTGCAAAAATTAGTTGATAAAGGAAATACGGTGCTGGTGATTGAACACAATATGGATGTAATCAAATCAGCCGATTATTTAGTTGACCTTGGGCCCGAGGGCGGTGCCGGTGGCGGACGCATTGTTGCGAAGGGCACCCCGGAGCAAGTTTCGAAAAACCCGGCCAGCTATACAGGAAAGTTTTTGAAGCCTGAATTAATAGCAACCACCCTGCAATAGAATTTCAATTCCTGATTTTTCAATTTCTTCAATAAAGGGATTATTCTCCTTATTCTCTGAAGTATGAAATGTATGCACCTCCACGCGCGAATACCCTCGTAAAAGGGGAGCTATTTGTTCGATATCAATAGGTAAGCAACCGGTAAATTTTTCATCCCATATTGCTACATCAACATCCGAAAGTTCATGTGCCTTGCCTTTAGCTACTGAGCCAAATAATACAGCACGGGTAGGCTTGTAGCCGGCTGCCTTAAGATCTGTCAAAAGACTTTCTATTTTTATTTTAGCAGTTCTGATAGTAACCATACCCGCAATTCATTTACCAATCTTAATTTCTCTTCTGTATAAGTGCGTGAGGCTTTTTTAAAAAACTTGTCCTTATAATCCTGGTATCGACCTTCTAAATTCCAGGCATTGACCACGCTAAGAAAATCTACCTGTGCTGCCGGAAGTGTTAGCTCGGTTTGGTTGTATAAATATTCGAGATCATGAACCCGGGGAGCCTCATTTTCGGTATTTGTTTTTATCCAATGGGCTTTCAGCAATTTTTCGATCACTAAATGCGAAAAAAAAAGAGCATGCATGTACTGGCCTTCTTTTAATAAAGCTTGCGCACTTTTCCAATCCCGCTCAGCCATTAATGACCAATGATTAATAATTTCAGGTTTGCCCATATGCAAATATAAAACATTACCCCGTTTATATAAGAAGACAATTTTCCGTTTTCTGATTTACTACCTTTCGGCTTCGTATGGTTAACAAGGCGCGGTTATATTGGTTATTACAAATTGGTGGCTGGACATTGTATGCTGTGGTGCAGATTGCAGGGGCTATTGTGTTGGGTAATGGAACCATCAGTAACCAACGAATAATCTTTCTTTCATACGAAGCATTTTTCTGTTTCCTTATCACGCATTGGTTTCGCACGTATATAAATAATAACCGATGGTTAAGCTGGAGCATGTCCAGGCTAATCCCAAGATTGTTGGTGGCTGTTTGGCTGCTGGGGGTTGTCATGTATTTTTTACGGATTCCGGTTTCGCTTCCATTAGGCCTGTTTAATAAATCAATCATTCTTGATCCTAAAAATATTTTAGGGTTGTCATCAGTATATGCGTTCTTCTTTTTCTTGTGGTCGGTATTTTACTTTATCTATAATTATTTTGAGCGGTATAATAAGTCGCTGAAACTGGAGGCTTCAGCAAAGGAAATAGAGCTTAGCAATTTAAAGTCGCAGCTAAATCCGCATTTCATTTTTAATGCACTTAATAGCATCCGTGCGTTGGTGGATGAAAATCCTGAGAAATCAAAACAAGCCATTAATCAGTTATCAAACATTCTAAGAAACTCGTTAGTCACGGAAAAAAAAGGATTGACCAAATTTGGGGATGAGCTGAAAGTAGTTCGAGATTATCTTGGTTTGGAAAGCATCCGGTTTGAAGAGCGATTAAGAACTGAATTTGATATCGATCCGGCATCCAAGAATTTTTTAGTTCCGCCACTCATGATTCAAACGCTTGTTGAAAATGGAGTGAAGCATGGTATTTCAAAATTAACCGAAGGAGGGATTGTTCACTTGCAGACTAAGGTTGAAAAAGGGAAGCTTAAAATCCTGATTCGCAACAGCGGCCATTACCATGTAAATGGTCATAAAAAAAGAGCAGGGCTGGGGCTTGTGAATACTTCGCAGCGCCTGAAATTGTTGTATGGCAGCGAGGCGCACTTCGCAATTAACAACGAAAAGGATTATTTTGTACTCACAGAAATAATAATTCCACATTTACATAACTCATGAAATGGCCCTAATATCTCAGGCCACACCATACTGACAACAAAATAAATATTAACTGATTGACTAACTGATGAAAGCACTGATTATTGATGACGAGCGCCTGGCGCGCAAAGAGTTGGCTAAATTATTAGAAGAACATCCGTCCATAGAAATAGTAGGCGAGGCAATGAATGCCGATGAAGCAGAGCAAATGATTAATGAACTTAATCCCGATTTACTTTTTCTCGATATTCAAATGCCTGGACGCACAGGGTTTCAACTGCTGGAATCGCTGGAGTCTGTGCCGTTAGTTGTGTTCACTACTGCCTATGACGAATTTGCCTTGAAAGGATTTGAAGTAAATGCGTTAGACTATTTGCTAAAACCTATTCAGGCCGAACGATTGAGTGAAGCCGTTCAAAAGATCATGGAGAAGGAGCGTGCCAAGGCAGGCCGCGCGGCCAATAAGAAATTGGGATTAGAAGACCAGGTGTTTGTAAAAGATGGTGAGCGTTGTTGGTTTGTAAACCTGGCCAACATCCGTTTCTTCGAATCGGATGGCAACTATATAAAAGTATATTTTGATGCCAACCGCCCCATGATTCACAAGTCATTGAATGCTCTTGACGATCGCCTGGATGAACGTGCTTTCTTCAGGGCAAGCCGCAAACATATTATCAACTTAAGTTGGGTAGAGGCGATTGAGCCCTGGTTCAATGGAGGCTTAATGGTAAAACTGCGTGGTGGCGATAAAGTAGAAGTAAGCCGCAGGCAAGCCGCCAAGTTTAAGGATATGATGAGTTTGTAAAATATGGATGCCTCAGGTCCGTGGCGTTAGTTATTTTAACACCAATTCAACCAACTCTTTCTCCACGTTCCAGTCGCGGGCGAGTTTAAACATGGCGGTGGCTTCCATTTCAGTTACATAACCTTTCACATTATTCGATTGCCACACCATGTCGATCAGGCTAATGCGTTTTTCTTTAGGGTAATCACCAATAACATGGTTTAGAAAATCCCGGGCACGGTCAAAAGCCGTGATATAATCCTGAGCTACAAAATCCAGCGCCCAGGTAAGTTCTTCTTTGGCATCCAAATCCTGGGATGCCTTCTCCAAATCTTTCTTCTCGACTTCATCAAGCCCGTGATAGTAGAAGATCACGGATTTTAAAAGCAGGTAAACTCGTTTTTCTTCTGAGGTCATTTTGTTGTTAAAATAGCAATTCCCACGTAATCAATTGTTATCTGCCGAAACAAAAAGATCGGATGCAATCCGGTCGGCCAATAGTTTTCCGGTTCGTGTAAGCAAAATGGTATCGCCCTTTAGCTCAACCAGGTTGCTTGCAAGAAGCTGATTCAAATAAGGTTTTTTTTGAGTTGCCAGGTCGTATCCAAATTGTTCAGCAAGGTAATTCAGGTCACAACCCCATTCGGTGCGGAGTGAAGTAAAGAGATATTCATTGATTTTATTTTCCCCGGTCAATTCTTCCCGTTCATAGGGCACAATGCCTTTTTGAATGCTCTTAATATAGAGGTGATTATTGCTTATGTTAAACTGTCGGGTTGCCCCATCATAAGAATGAGCGCTTGGCCCCACTCCCAAATATTTCTTCCCTTTCCAATAGCTGGTGTTGTGTTTAGACTGAAAGCCGGGTAAACAATAATTTGAGATTTCGTAATGCTGATAACCGTTCTGCATAAGCGAGTCCATTACCAATTCAAACTGTTGTGCAGATTGATCTTCCTCCATTGCATGAAGTTTTCCCTTACTTGCCCAGCGGCCAAATACTGTTTTTTCTTCAACCGTAAGGGAGTAGGCAGAGATGTGATTAGGGTGCAGGGTTAAAGCAGTGGCAAGGTTACTTTTTAAGGTTTCCTCATTTTGCCCGGGTATCGAATAAATCAAATCAATGCTGATGTTTTGAATGCCTGCCTTCCGTGCATTTTCCACGCAACCCAGCGCTTCTGCTGCTGTATGAGCACGGTTAAGAAATTTCAAAACAGTTTCATCAAAAGATTGAATACCGATACTTAACCTGTTTACGCCTGCGGATTTTATCTCGCTTAATTTTTTAGGATTAAGGTCATCGGGGTTTGCCTCTAAGGTCACCTCAATATTGGTGGCAACCTGGTAATTTTTTTGAATGGAAGTAAGCAAGAAGTCAAGCTCATGAGCATTGAGCAAGGAAGGGGTTCCTCCCCCGAAATAAATTGTTTCGATAGGCTCACCATGCAAATACTCTTTTTGAAGAGTTAATTCTGCCGCAAGCTGATTTACCAATTCGGAGGTAAGGGTTTGATTGGTTGAAAAATGAAAATCGCAGTAATGACATGCCTGCTTGCAAAACGGAATATGAAAATAAAGCCCGGCCATTTGCCTCAAAGATAGTCGGGAGTTTCTATTACTCTGTTAATCTGATATTTTTGCATCCCTGACATGAAGAGTATTCTCACTTTTTTTATCGCGTTGATTGTTTCCCTTCCGGGGATTTCGCAGCGGATGATCACGCAAGACCTTCGTCCCGACTGGCAAGTCCAGCGCCAGGAAAAACTTGAAAAGTATACCGGGCAGAAAAGCAGGACTATTTATTTTACCTTATCCAGGAAGTCATTGGGGAGTAGTTTGATGATTCAGGATCGTTACCCCTTTTCACTTTTTATCAATGGAAAATTAAGCGGCCGGTATAAAGATAACCTTACCCTTCGGGTAGATAGTTTGTGGGTTTTGTACCAGGGAAAACTTTTTATAGCAGTTCACCAGGAGAGACCTATCTACTCGCTTCAAACTTTACTGGTATCAAAAACAAGTCAGGCAGATTTCGACAATCCTCCCCGGTCTGGAAACTTCTTTTCTGATTTTGTGATAATTGCCTCGCTGCTCTTGCTCGTTGCCCTTATTGGCCTGCTTCGTGTTAACACGGGCCTTACGCTGGATTACCTGAATGTTATTAAATTATTTTCATTACAAGATCGGGATGAGTCCACCGTAGCCAGCAGGATTGGAGCCAGCATAAATTTATTTTTCTTTGCGCTGATCGGTTTCTTTCTGGGCCTTATACTGCTGATCATTTTCAATATAGCTCCGGACCAAGTTCGCTTTGCCGGAAATTTTATTTTCAATTCAACACCCCAGGCCTTTTTGTACTGGGTGCTGTTGTCCGCAATCATTTTAGCGTTGCTGGTAACCAAACTCGTTTTGATTGCAAGCTTTTCGCTGCTATTTGGTTTACGCGACAGCGTTCGTTTTCAGTTTTTTAATTTTGTACGCTTACTTTTTGTTACCGCAGGGTTGATGGCGTGTATTGCAACGGTCTATTTCATTTTTCATTTACAGGGGCCCAATTTATTTTACAGCCTGCTTACCACGGGCAGTCTTTTTATCGTTATCGGAATTCTTTTTCTATTTCTTAAATTATTGGCCCGCACCTCGTTCCCTGTTTTTCATTTATTTTCCTACCTTTGCGCAACTGAAATAATTCCTTTAGTGATTTTAGGAAGAATCTTATTGTTTTAAGTTGTTTTAAGCCGAAGCGTGTAGATATGACAGAAACTGCAACTGACAGAATGCGAAAAGTAAAAAGCATTTTGGTCACACAGGAAGAACCCACCGATGTTAATTCACCTTATCTTAAACTCTCTGAGCGTTATAATATTAAGATAGATTTCAGGCCCTTTATACAAGTAGAAGCCGTTCCGGTTAAAGAATTCAGAAAGCAAAAAATTGACATCCTGCTGCATACTGCAGTAATTTTTACAAGCCGCCATTCTGTTGATCATTTTTTCCAGATTTGTCAGGAGTTGAAATTAGAGATGCCTGCCGACATGAAATATTTTTGTATTTCAGATCAAACATCCAATTACCTGCAGAAGTATATTGTGATAAGGAAGAGAAAGATCTTTACGGGGCTAAAGGATACCAAAGATTTACTTGAGATCATTAAGAAGCATAAGAACGAGAAATTCCTTTTTCCATGTTCGGACATTCGGAAAAATGACATCCCCGATTTTCTTACTGACAATGGATTTCATTTCACGGAGGCAATTATGTATCAAACCGTTGCCGCTAACCTGAGCGATTTAAAAAACGTGTACTATGACATCCTTGCTTTTTTTAGTCCGTCAGGCATCAACTCACTCCTTATCAACTTCCCCGATTTTGTTCAAAACAACACACGCATAGCTGCATTTGGGCCAACCACGGCTAAAGCCGTTAGGGAGGCAAACTTTATTTTGGACATTGAAGCGCCCCTTCCCAATGCCCCATCAATGACGGGAGCCCTGGAGCTGTACATAAAGGCAGCCAACGGGATTAAGTAACTATTTAAGCCTTACCTGATTACAAGGACTCATATTTTATTACACTTTAATTACATTTGATTGAAAGTGTGACAAGAATTGATTTATCTTTAAGTCCTGTTCAATAAGAAAGTGTGAAGAAAGTCTATTTTTTAATTTTCCTGGCCGGAATTTTTTTTGGTGCGCAAGGTCAACAAGACCCCCAGTTTACACATTACATGTTCAATACATTGTATTATAATCCCGCCTATGCAGGGGTAGAGGGAACTACTAAGTTTACAGCTATCCACCGAACCCAATGGTTAGGGTACCAGCCTACATATGGGGGTGGTGGTGCCCCTACTACGCAGATAGTTAGCATGTCGGCTCCAATAAATAAAATAAACAGTGGGTTTGGAGGGTATGTGGTTAACGATCGGCTTGGGCCTCAAAATAATTTGGAGGCACAAGCTTCATATGCATACCACCTGGCATTGAAAGGAAGTAAGTTAAGTTTTGGGGTGAAGACCGGGATTTATTCCCAAACAATTGACTTTGATAAATACCGGGCCATTGATCCCAATGATCCCCTATTGAAAAGTACAGGGAAAGAATCTCAAGTCAGGCCCGACTTAGCGATGGGTGTTTTTTTGCAGCGCGAAAAATATTATGCAGGCGTTAGCTTTAATCACCTGATCAAATCAGAATTTGATTTTGGGATGAGTCAACGAAATGCCCTACAAACACATATGTATGTAACGGGTGGCTATTATTATCAGGTCAATTTTGATCTCCGGTTCCAGTTTTCCACCTTAATAAAATCAGATTTTACAAAAACAACATTCGATCTTGGTGGATTAGCATACTATAAAGATACGATGTGGGGAGGTTTAGCGTTTAGGCAATCGGAGGCTGTTATTATGATGCTTGGGTATAGTATATTAAAGGATAAGTCATTGAAATTAGGGTACGGATTGGACTATGTAATAAAAGATCAGCAGGCTAAGCAGCCAACTTCGCATGAGTTTTTATTAATGTACGAACTCCCTGTGAACCCGGCTATAGGTAAAAAGGTGGTGAGAACCCCCCGATACCGACACTAATCAGCCTAATAATTTTGGTTTTTTTGATATTTTATTGAATTTGGCGTCCTTGTAGTTTAAAAAAGAGGTTAAAAAGAATAACTTTCGGGTCTGTATGGTTGGCTTTGTTAAAACCAGAAGACTATATCTAATGAAAAGAGTATGAAGAAAAGTGTTTCTCTAAAGGTTCTGTACTATGCTTTATTCCTGGGTGCCGGATCAATTCTTGGAAGTTGCGGCTTGCTTGGGATTGGTGGTAAAAAGGGAGGCGATGCCCAGGGTGAGGTAGTTGGACAATCCACACTCGAGCGAAGAGAGGGCTGGTCTATGGTTATTCCTTACGGGATGGTTCCAATTCCTGCAGGTACCTTTCACATGGGTCAGGCAGATGAAGACCCTGCATCAACCCAGATTAACTTCAACAAGCAAATTACAATCGGCCCCCTGTTCATGGATGAGACCGAAATCACCAATGATGAATACCTTCAGTTCACTACATTCTTTTTAGATCCTAATGGGGCAGAAGGCCTTACCAACTTTGCGCAGATAGGCCAAAATGAATTCATGGAAAAATATTATCCGGATACTACAGTTTGGATGAAAGACTTTTCGCATCACATGGGTGACCCTTTGGTTGATTACTACTGGCAGCACCCCGGCTACCAGGATTATCCGGTGGTTGGTGTTAGCTGGGAAGCCGCTCGCTTCTTCGGAAAATGGAGATCGGCATTCTTAAATGAATGGCGCCAGGTAAATGGTGGGCAGCCGCCTATGCCTGCATTCCGCTTACCTTCAGAGGCAGAGTGGGAATATGCAGCCCGTGGTGGTCGCGACATGGCGAAATACCCCTGGGGAAATCCGTATATCCGTAACTCAAAGGGATGTATGCTTGCCAACTTTAAGCCAGGCAGAGGAAACTTTTATGATGATGGATTTGCCTATACAGCCCCGGTAGGAATTTATTTTCCAAATGATTATGGCTTGGTAGATATGGCCGGCAACGTATCAGAGTGGTGCTTAGATGATTTCAATCCTGCATCGGTCCCTACTGTTTGGGATCTTAACCCTCAATACATTGATAAGAATGCCTATGACCGTGAAGGCAATTCAAAAGAAAGATATAATGCTCGAAAAGTAGTGCGTGGAGGTTCGTGGAAAGATGTTGCCTACTATCTCGAAACAGGAACCAGAACGTATGAGTACAAGGATTCAACCCGTGCCTATATTGGCTTTCGCTGTGCGATGACCAACTTAGGACGTTCATCCGGTACTGAATTTCAATAATTAAAAACCTCTGGTTATATTTATAAAAAATCAGATTAAAACTTAAACCTCAACGAACCATGGCAAAGAAAAAAGGCGGATTTGTTAATTTATTGTATACAACCATAATGCCCAAAATATATGGTATTGGGGCAGCCGTTGTAATCATTGGTGCATTGTTTAAAATTGAACACATGGAAGGGGCCAGTTTGATGCTGATAGCTGGTTTGAGTATTGAGGCCGCCATCTTCTTCTTAAGTGCCTTTGAACCTAAGCACGAAGAGCCAGATTGGTCAAAAGTATATCCGGAACTTTCTGAAGAGTATGAAGGACCGGTAAATGCAACAGCTACCCGTATTAGTAATCGCCCTGCAGCAGGGGATTCCCCTCTTTTAAAAATTGATGAGATGCTGAAAACCGCTAAAGTTGATCAGAATTTATTAGACAACTTAGGAAAGGGACTTACTAATTTAGCTACATCGGCTTCGCAGATGAGCAACCTCTCTAATGCAGCAGTTGCTACAAACGAATATGCTAAAAACGTTCAAACGGCTTCTTCATCCCTCATGGAAATGAATAAGTCTTACGGAACAGCTATGAAAGCGGTAACGGCAATGGCCGATGCTTCTAAAGACACGAGTGATTATCACTCACAAGTGCAAAAGGTTACTAAAAACCTTACTGCATTGAATGCACTTTATGAAATGGAATTGAAAGATGCCGATACACATGTTAAGAGCATGAATAAGTTCTATGAAAGCTTAACAGGAGCTATGCAAGGTCTTTCTAAGGTAGGCGAAAATACAACTAAGTTCACTTCAGAATTAGGCAGCCTTACAGCCAATGTAACTGCCTTGAACAAAGTGTATGGTGGTATGCTTACTGCAATGAAAGGCGGTAATTGAGAGGGTTTAATTTTAGTACGATTTTTTTAACCTAAAAGATAATAAACCATGGCAGGCGGTAAGGAAACACCCAGGCAAAAAATGATTGGTATGATGTACATGGTGCTTACAGCGTTGTTAGCACTTAATGTAAGTAATGCCGTTTTGGAAAAATTTGCCATCATTGACGAAACGTTGGTTAAATTGGTTAATGAGAATCAAAAAACTAATGAAAGCAAGCTGGCAGGTATTTTGGGATCGACAGGTCAGGATGCACCTGTTGTTGCGGCTCGGGACAAAGCCCAAAAAGTAAGAGATCTTACTAAATCTACTGTGGCGTATTTAGAAGAATTGAAAGGTAAAATGCGCACAGAGGCTGACGGTAAGGCATTAGAAGGAGAGGATTTAGTTACTAATACTCACCGTGCAGAAGAATTAATGCTTGATAGCCGAAAGCCAGAGACTGGGATAGAGTATGAGAAGAGATTAAATCAGCATGTTACCGAGCTTAATAAAATAGTTGAGCCCAAAGTTCCGTTTGGGAAGTTGACGCGTACGGCAAAGGACTACGAGGAATTTAAAAACAACACAAATCAGTTGGGTAAGAATTTTCTTCAATTTTCGTTTGAGGGGACACCTACTATGGGAGCAATTGCTACCGTGAGTCAAATGCAAACAGAAATTTTAGAATATGAGGCCGAAGCATTGGATGCGCTGCTGGCTATTGCTGAAGGCCAGGTTTTTAAGGCTGATAAAGTTGTTCCGATGGTAAGGGCCGAGTCAAATACCTTAGTTGCAGGCCAGAAATATAAAGCTGACCTGTTTATTGCAGCAGCATCCGATGTGCCTGCGGAAATGTTCATGAATGATAAACCATTAGTGGTATCAAAGGATCCGGTAACGGGTATCAACATGGGAAAAATCGAATTCCCGACTTCTGGAGGAACATATGATAAAAACGGTTTAGCGGATGCCTCTTTCCGTGTTAAGATTAACATCAAAGGGAAGCCTTATGATGAGGTTATCAGGTATAAAGTAGCAAAGCCTGTTGCTAAGTTTGAATCAGAAAGCGCCAGTACCTTATACTTGGATTGCGGGAATGAAATGACTGTTAGCGTTCAGGGTTTAGCTGAATCATCAGGTATTTCATTGAGTGTTCCTGCCGATCAGGGTAAAGTTGTAAATCAAGGCCCGGGTAAATTTGTATTAATACCTACACGCCCTCAAATGGATGTACGCGTATCTGTCAATGGTTCTCAAATTGAAGTGAAGCAATTTAAAGCCAAACAAGTACCCAGTCCTGTTGCTAAATTAATGGTAGGAAATGGTGAGTATGATGTGAAGAGAGGTATTCCTCCAGGAACGTCCATAGCTCGTTTAGTCCCGGATATTTCGGACGAGACATTTAAACGTCAAAATGCGAAAGATGCTGGGTATCGAGTAACAAGCATGACATTACAAATAACAGGTAAGACCCCAATTACATTAACTTCGGGTACCATTGAATTGGCGAAGTATGGATTGAGACCTGGTGACAGTTTTTCAATCTTTAATGTTCAGGTTGTGCGTTCAACCTGGGATCCCAACGATGCAGATAACAAACCGGTTAATGCGAAGTTGGAAGGTGTTTACGTGATGGGTAAATAAAAATAAAAATGAAAGTAGTAAGTATTTTTCTTCTGTCTTTTGGCTTGCTAAGTGGTGCTTTGGCTCAGCAGGATACGGTATATAATCCGAATTCTACCGAACGAATTCCTTACTATGAACAGCTTTATCGTTTCAGGGTTTGGAGAACGGTTGATTTAAACGAAAAGCAAAATGCTGGATTTAAATCGGCTCAATCAGACATTGCCAGGTTTTTGATAAAAAGTGTTCAGCAAGGAGTGCTTACTGCCTACGATGACTCTTTAAAGAATGTTAGAAAGCCGGAAGAAATTCTTACGAGCAATCAGGCCCTGGTGGAAGCTCCTTATAATGCAACAAAGTCTTATTTTACCAATGAGACGGCAAGTTTCGGAGGTAAAAACTATGAGTCCATCAGAAATGATAATAAGGGAAATCCACCAACAGATAATTCGTGGTGGCAATTAACAACTAACCAAACTGAATACTATACTGCTGAGCAAATTGTAGCCATATCGGTTATTGAGGATGTTATTTTTGATAAGAGAAGATCACGGCTTTATTATGACATTCAATCAATAGGGATTTGGGCGCAAAAGGCTGGATCTACAGACATTAACCCAATAGCCTTTATTCAGTATAAGGATTTCTATAACCTTGTTGAAAAGCAATCGCATAGCAAAGACATGAAAGAACGCGACAAGGTTCTTTGGAGAAACCGTTACAACCCTTCTGAAAACAGGACTTTTACAGATGCTTTCAAGCTGAGATTGTTCCACGGAGTAATCGACAAAGTTGAAAACCCTGATGACCGTTCGATCCAGCAAATTTATGAACGTAATGGCCGCAGCTATGGCGAATCTGTTTTTGCCCGCTGGGAAGAAGAAATGAAAATGATGGAGAAGGAGCACAACCTTTGGGAGTATTAATATTTCTTAAAATTATACAAAGCCCTGCGTCTCGCGGGGCTTTTTTTTTACAGCTTATGATATCAATAAGAAAGGGAAAGCGAGAGGATTTACCCCGGGCATTGGAATTAATTAAAGAGCTTGCCGAATTTGAGCGTGCTGCCCATGAAGTTTCCAATACGGTTTCGAAAATGGAGGAAGATGGATTTGGCATCAACCCTGTTTATGGTTTTTTTGTAGCTGAGGAAGACGGTGTTATTCAAGGTATTTCGCTGTACTATTATCGATACTCCACATGGAAAGGTAAGCGACTTTATCTTGAGGACATTGTAGTTACAGAATCGCAACGTGGAAAAGGAATGGGGAAAATGCTTTTTGACACAACGATGAAATTGGCGTTGGATGAAGGGTGTACCGGAATGATGTGGCAGGTGTTAGAGTGGAATAAACCAGCTATAGATTTTTATAAAAAATACAATGCACGGCTGGATGGTGAATGGATAAACTGCAGCCTGGAAGCTTCTCAGATTAAAGACCTGCTAAATGATGATTAGATTTCATCAAGTAATGTATTGAACGCAGCATGCTGATCTTTAAAATGAATGCGATGCGCCTCTACGATGGCAGGGGCAAATTCATTTAAATATTTTACCACGTGTTCGATGGTATCAGCAAAGCACTGGAGGCTGTACGACACTGAAGTTTCATCATCGTGTGTTAACACTTTGTAGAACTTATAGTCAATGAATAAATTGGTTTCCATCAATGCAGGTATGTAATTCCCTTTTATCCAGGCGATCCACTCTGTTTCAATTTTCTTATCTATTCCAAACGTGACATTATACAGTAACATATCCATTTATTTGAAAGGATTACTCAATACCATTTACATAGTCTTGCAAGTAACTAAATTCTTCTGTTAACATCCCGTTCTCAGCTACGGTTCCACGCTTAATGATATTTTCAACATCATTTCGCAGAAGGGGTTTTAAAATTCGATCAATGAGATCGCGGCCAAACTCCTGAGAAGCACTGCGGGGAAGTTCGCAAGGCAAATTATCAACAGCCATGCTTGTTATATAGCGCTCATCACTAAACGGAGGAAAGACAGAATCAGTTTTAGGATCATAATCGTAAACAGGATCAGGGATTGTGCTGGCACGTTTGGTGCTGGGG
>CAZNRJ010000047.1:0-15416 GCA_964574945.1 uncultured Ohtaekwangia sp.
TGCCAATAGGTAATCAAACTGCGAAGCAAGTCTGGCCTGCGAAGCAACGGACTGTCCGAAGGAGTAATGCCGCCCACTGTGATGTGATTGCCACCGCCTGTGCCCGTGTGTTTGCCATCGAGCATAAATTTTTCGGTACCTAACCGGCTGAGCCGTGCTTCTTCAAACAAGATGTCGTAGTTAGTTACAATTTCTTTCCAGCTTTTTGCGGGATGTACGTTTACTTCCAACACCCCGGGATCGGGCGAGAGCGAAATTTTTGTAAGCCGGTTATCATGCGGTGGTTCGTAACCTTCAATCACGACTTTTAAGTTCAGCTTGGCAGTGGCCAGTTCAATGGATGCTAATAAATCAAGATAGTGCTCTGCATATTGAAGCGGGGGCATGAATAAGTAAATCTTTCCTTCGCGCACTTCCATGCACAAAGCAGTTTTTACGGTGTAGATATCAAAAGTGGTTTCTGTTTTTTCCTCCGGTTCTTTTTTCTCTTTTAAATTTTTATTCGCTTTCGCGGATTCTTCTTCCTCTTGTTCAACAGGTTCGCTAAAAAATTCTTTTGGTAAAACCTGAGGAGTAATAAGCTGGTGATAACGTTCACTTACCCGATCATGAAAATTTCCAAACGCTGGCAAGGGTTCAAACGTACTGCGTTCAACTTCACGTTGCGTTTTCGATTTGTCGACATGGGTTAATGTTTTCAGCGGCAACCTAAGTCCGATAGGAGAGTTGCCGGGAACCAATATCAATTGGTCCGACCGAAATTTCCATTGACATGAAAGCCAGCGGTTACTCCAGTGATTCCACTCCATCGGAATTACAAACCCGACAGGATTTCCCAGCCCTCTTGTTAAAAGCTCAGCTAATTTTTTGCGCTCCAGCGAATCGTTAAGGTTGGCTTTATAAGGATCAACATTGGCGGGCACTTTATTTTCTTCCCACAAAAAATAAAAAACATCTTCAACTGCAGGATGAATATGTTCTTTGGGGATGTTTAAATACTTGGTCAGCTCTTCAGCCAGTCGTTGAGTATCCTCTATTGTATAAGCCGATGGGGTGTCATCTAAATCAAGCAAGACATCATTCTTCCAGATAGATGCGCCATCATTTCTCCAATAGGCTGAATATTGCCAGCGCGGTAGCGGTTCACCGGGGTACCACTTGCCCTGACCTTTATGGATGTATCCGTTGGGTGCGAACTTAGCTTTTAATCGTTTGATTAAACCGGCACCGCGTTTTCTTTTTTGAGGGCCATCCGCATCGGTGTTCCATTCCTTTGCTTCCATATCATCCACCGAAACAAACGTGGGTTCTCCACCCATTGTTAATCGCATATCGCCACGTTGCAAATCATCATCTACCTGATTGCCCAATGCGATGATGGTTGCCCATTGTTCTTCGGTATATGGTTGCGTTACGCGTGGGTCTTCATGGATGCGCGCAACTTCATTGCTAAATGAAAAAGTTACCTGGCAAACATCGGTCAACCCCGTAACGGGTGCCGCACTTACCGGATCGGGTGTGCAACAAAGCGGAATGTGTCCTTCGCCCGTTAGTAATCCTGATGTAGGATCAAGGCCAACCCAACCGGCACCGGGAATAAATACTTCTGCCCACGCATGAAGGTCAGTAAAATCTATTTCAGTGCCTGAAGGTCCATCCAGTGCCTTTACATCTGATTTTAATTGAATTAAATATCCGGATGCGAAACGCGCAGCTAACCCCAGGTGACGAAAAATCTGAACCAGCAACCAACTGGAATCGCGGCACGAACCACTTTTAAGATGTAGCGTTTCTTCGCAGGTTTGAATTCCTGTTTCGAGGCGAACGGTATAGTTTGTATGCTTCCAGACTTTTTGATTCATCTCCACCAAAAAGTCGATAATTCTTTTCCTGGAAAGATCAATCCCTTTTACCCATTGCTGAAGTTGTGATCCGCTTTCGGTTATTTCAAAATATGGAGTAAGTTCTTTTTTTAACTGATGGTTGTATTCAAACGGAAAATGTTCGGCATACTTCTCAACGAAAAAATCAAACGGGTTGATCACGATCATGTCTGCGATCACTTCTACTTCAAAATGGAGCCGGGTTGTCTGCTCGGGGAAAACCACGCGCGCAATCATATTGCCAAACGGATCTTGCTGCCAGTTGATAAAATGATTACCGGGTTCAACTTTTAAAGAATACGCCAGGATAGGGGTGCGGCAATGAGGTGCCGGGCGTAACCGAAAAAGATGCGGGGATAGATTTACCGCCCGATCGTAATCGTAACTCATTTGATGGCGCAACGCAACTTTAATAGACATAGTTCTACAAGTAAACCCTTCAAGTTATAGCTTATAATTCATAAATGGTAAGAATACTGTCGGGCTCTGTGGTTAGGGTTTGTTTCAGGGCAATGCAAACGATTGATAAAAATCAGTTAAAGGTATGGCAACTGTCATATTTTTTTTGAACCTATTTGGAGAATATTATAGTGCATAAAGCAACACACTATGGAAGCAAAAAAATATCCACAGGCCGATTTATCGGCAAAGAGGAATTTATTTCTTGCTATTGGATTGTTATCGGCCATCTCCATAGCCCTTATGGCCTTTGAGTGGAAACAATTTGATGCACCTATTGTTGACCTAACATCAAAAACTACACTTATCGAAGATACTTTTATTGAAGTACCGCCCACTGAAATTTTGCCCCCGGCACCCCCTGTGATTCAGCAACCAAAATTGACCGAGGTTCCTAATGAAGAGGAGCTTAAGCAGGAAATTCAATTTGTTTTTGACGTAGAGGTAACGGAGGGAATGAAGGTACAGGAAGCTCCGGTTCTTGAAATTAAACCAATAGCCGAACCGGAAGAGACGGATCAGATATTTACAATTGTTGAAGATCAGGCAGAGCCTAAAGATGGTTTCGTTGGGTTTTATAATTATGTAAACTCAACGATTACTTACCCTGCTGCCGCTAAGCGTATGGGGGTGCAAGGCAAAGTTTTTGTTGAATTTGTTGTGAGTAAAACAGGGGAACTCACCGATATCCGCACCGTAAAAGGCATTGGGGCCGGGTGCGATGAGGAAGCAGAACGGGTTATTAAAAATTCCCCGGCTTGGAATCCTGCAAAACAACGCGGCAAAACGGTTCGTCAACGAATGGTTTTGCCAATTACATTCAAATTAGCCAACATTTAATTCCATTAAAATCATCCAATTTGTGGTTGAATATTAACCCAAGGTCATTTTTGAGTTAAAAGTATCCTTACCGGTTGAACCTCAAGCAATTAATTTACGTTATTTGTACTGACAACAACCACTAATTGTATGTTACTATCACCGAAGTTGGCCATCCTGCAAAGCCTGGATGCAATGGACAAGGTGCAAATGGAGGAGGTACTTGATTATATCAAGGGCATCATCCACAAGCCTGCAAAGAGAATGGACTACATGGCTTTTAAAAAAGAAGCGATGAAGGAAATCAAGCAGGCGTTGCGCCAGGAGAAAGGAAAGAGAAAATTAAGCGCGGCAGCTTAGCTCTCTATCACCTTCCTCAGCAGCAAAGGTGTTCCACGCACCTGATAGGACATTCTTCCCTTTATAGTTTCGGGATTAACAAAAGATTATTTCAGTATTAAGAACTGTGGTATTTTCAGAGTAACATTTTCGTTACTGATTCACAGATTACTGAATGATTTGAGTTTTTAAAATCAGTGCTGTGGCCTACTAATTATACTTCACATAATGCTCCCACTTCTCAATCACATCTTTAAAATCTGTGGGTAGTTCTGAGTCGAACTGAATAAATTTATTGGTGCCGGGATGGATAAAGCCAAGTGTTTTGGCATGTAACGCCTGGCGCGGAATAATTTTAAAGCAGTTATCAACAAACTGCTTGTACTTGCTAAAGATAGTTCCCTTCACGGCTTCATTGCCACCATACGTAGCATCATTAAAAATAGGATGACCTATAAATTTCATGTGCGCGCGTATCTGATGCGTGCGGCCTGTTTCTAATTTACATTCAATCAACGATACATACCGGAAATCCTGAAGCAGCTTGTAATGGGTAATGGCGGTTCGCCCGAAATCCCCTTCGGGGAATGCAGCAGTTACCCTGCGGTCTTTTAAACTTCGGCCCACGTTTACATTGATGATTCCTTCTGTTGGCACGGGCACACCCCACACAATGGCCTGATAGGTGCGTTCGATGGAGTGATCAAAAAATTGTTTTGCCAACGAGTTCATGGCTTTTTCGGTTTTGGCAATTACCAACAAACCACTGGTGTCCTTGTCAATACGATGTACTAACCCGGGCCGGCCATCATTGCCGGCCATCTCCGGTAAATTTTGAAAATGATAGGTCAATGCATTCACTAACGTGCCGCTCCAGTTTTGATAAGCCGGATGCACTACCATGCCTGCCGCTTTATTAACCACCAGCAAATATTCATCTTCATAAACAATGTTGAGCGGATTATTTTCCGGTACCACATCGGTATCGCGCGGGGGTTCGGGAAAAGCAACCGTGATTACATCGTGAGGATGGACTTTATAATTTGGCTTTATGTTTTCCTCGTTAACCTTTACAAACCCATCGTGAATTCCGTCCTGAATTTTTGTACGGGTAACATTTGGAAGCCGGTCCATTAAAAACTTATCAATCCTGAGCAGGCTTTGCTTTGCATCAGCAACGATGCGGTGATGTTCGAAGAGGCCCTCTTCATCTTCTTCTATCAAATCTTCTTCGTTGTTCACAGTAGCTAAAGTTTATAATCGGGGTTCAAAATTACTCTTTTAAATGCGAACATTCAGGCACATCACACAGGGTAAACGCATCTAAATTATTTAAGCCTGAAAGGCTGATATTATTATAGAGAGTCCGGGCAATAATGACCTGGAGAATCCCGAAGGGATGATATATTTCACCCTTCGGGGTTCGTGATACCCTCTATCGCAAATGTTCTATAATCATTTCACATATAACTGATAATTGTGCATTTTTAAATTTAGATGCGTTTGCCCTGGCACATCACAAATACTGTAAGCATCAGCAAAGCAAAAAGCCGTATCTTGCCAGTCAATCTCAAGCGTATGAAAAAATTAATTGTATTGTTATTTGTACTTGCTGCCTGTGGCGAAAAGAAAAATGAGGCGGCTGCTGAAACTGTTCTTGAACCGGCAGAGTTTCAGGCAAAATTCCAGTCGACCGAAGGTGCCATTCTATTGGATGTACGCACGGAAGAGGAAGTGAGCGGTGGCGCACTGGCTGGACAAAGAAACATTGTGTATGATGATGAGTTTGCCGATAAATTATCAGGCTTAGAACACAAACCTATTTTTGTTTATTGTGGTTCCGGAATTAGAAGTGCGCAGGCAGCTGCCATCTTAAAAGAAAAAGGATATAGTCCCGTGTATGAATTGAAAGGCGGAGTTAAAGCCTGGAAGGGTGCGGGATTACCCGTACAATAATAACACATCACGATTTATTGAAGTGTAATGAGGTATTGGTTGCTCGGTCTTGTGATTCTTTGTGGCTGCACAAAAGGTGAAGGCATTTCGAATTTGTTTTCGGGAGGAAATATTTTAGGCGAAGTTGATAAAAAACTTGAGGAGGCTTCGGGCCTGGTGGCAAGTGTTGTTAACCCCGGTTATTTTTGGTCGCACAATGATAGCGGCAATCCTGCCAAAGTTTTTTTAATTAACGACAAGGCTGAGATTGTAATGACCTGCACCCTGGCAGGAATTAAAAATCGTGATTGGGAAGACATAGCAATCTCAGTTAAATCAGATACTTCCTATTTATACATCGGGGATATTGGGGATAACGATGCTAAGTTTCCATATAAGATTATTTACCGTTTTCCTGAGCCTGTTCTATCTGCCAACAAGCTATCAATTATTGATTTTGATACCCTTGTTTTTAAATTGAGTGACGGCATTCGCGACACAGAAACCTTAATGATTGATCCATTATCACAGGATGTGTTTGTCGTCTCAAAGCGAGAAGAAAAAATCAGGTTATATCAAATTAGTGCGCCCCTTATTTCAGGGGACACAACCACCGCTGAGTTTAAAACTGAATTACCCTTAGCCTGGATTGTAGCGGCTGACATTTCTGCTGATGGCAAAGAAGTTTTGCTGAAGGATTACGACAATATCTTTTATTGGAAACGATCTTCAACAGAGTCAATCCCTGAGCTATTGAAAACCAACCCCACTATTCTCAACTACGAACGAGAACCACAAGGGGAGGCTATTGCCTGGGATCGCGATGGATCCGGATTCTATACGCTTAGCGAAACTGCAAAAGGAATAAAGGGAAGGTTGTTTTACTATAAGCGCAATTAGGAATGCCTGTTAATCAGGTCTTGCGTAAACTTAACAAGTTGTTTTTTTTGAGGTGTCTCCTTCAACTTATCCAATTGCTTAAATCCCCTTTCAAAATACGATTGAACTTTATGTTCAGTAATCTGCCGAATGTTTAGTTTGTCATATAACTGCGTGATCGCCTTAACCTTCTTTTGTTTATTGAATTTCTTTGAAGCAAGCCACGCGTCAAGTTCTTTTTTATCTTTTCCTTCTGATTTCCCGAGGGCTTTAATAAGCAAATAGGTTTTCTTGTTGGCAATAATATCGCCCCCTACCTGTTTACCGAATTTGTTTTTATCTCCATACACATCGAGCAAATCATCTTTCAATTGAAATCCAATACCGATGTTGATCCCAAATTCTTTTAGGGCTTTTCTCTCACGTACCGGAGCTTTTGCTAGTAATGCTCCCAACTCTAAACTAAAACCAAGCAATACAGCAGTTTTTAGTTTGATCATCTCAATATATTGTTGCTCGGTTACGTTGGCTATCGTTTCAAATTCCATGTCCCACTGCTGGCCTTCGCAAACTTCAGTGGCACTTTTATTAAATGCTTTCAAAACTTCCTTAAGTAATTTCCCATCCAGATCAGCAAACTGTTCATACACTTTTACCTGCATTACATCTCCCGAAAGAATGGCCGTATTCACATTCCATTTTTCATGAACGGTTGCTTTGCCTCTGCGCAACGGGGCTTTATCCATGATATCATCATGCAGCAACGTGAAGTTGTGAAACACTTCTACGGCTGTCGCGTACTTAACTATCTTTTTTGGATTTGATTTATAAAGTGAATATGAAAGCATAGCGAGCAAAGGACGTATCCTTTTGCCACCCAACCCCATGATATAATGAATGGGATCATATAAAGATTTTGGGCTGGAGCCGAAGCGCTGCTTTTTTATTTCTTGCTCAATAGTTGTGAGCATTGACGTAACAGAACTCATTGATTAGTTATTCAAACGTCAAATCTATCATTCTTCTGTCAATATCAGTTTTCTTAATCCTCACTTTTACTTTATCGCCTAACCGGTAGATGTTTTTTCTTCTGCGGCCAATCACCCGGTAGTTCTTTTCATCGTATTCATAAAAGTCGTCCTTCATATCTGCTAAGCGTGCCATGCCCTCACACTTGGTTTCCACGATTTCAACAAAAATCCCGAAATCAGTTACTCCCGTAATGATGCCATCAAACACTTTGTTTTCGGCAAAGCTCATAAACTCTACCTGTTTGTACTTGATGGATGCGCGCTCAGCATCGGCCGCACGTTTTTCACGTTCAGAAGAGTGCAAACACTTTTCTTCGAAATCTTTTCTGTTGACTGACTTACCATTATCAAGATAATGTTGCAGCAACCGGTGCACCATCATGTCAGGATATCTTCGAATGGGCGATGTAAAATGCGTGTAGTGATCAAACGCCAATCCAAAGTGGCCTTTCGCTTCCGTTGTGTACTTGGCTTTCGCCATAGCACGTACCGCCAGCGATTGTAACACATTTTGTTCCGGCTTGCCTTCTATATCGTCCATCAATTTGTTTAGCGACCGCGATACATTGGTTGATTCAACCTGTAATTGATGGCCAAACTGTTTTGCGAATTGAGAAAAGTCTGCCAGCTTTTCTTCGTTGGGTAAATCGTGCGTTCGGTAAACAAACGTATTTTTCTCTTCGCCTTTTTTCATCTTAAAGACATACGTTGCCACCGATCTGTTCGCGAGTAACATAAACTCTTCGATTAATTTATGCGCATCTTTACGCACCTTCGGCACTACCTCTAACGGTTTTCCTTTTTCATCAAGCTTGAATTTTACTTCCGCTGTTTCAAAATTCACAGCCCCTTTTTTGAAACGCTCCTTGCGGAGAATGTGATGGAGTGAGTTGAGAATTTTTAGTTCCTCGGCAAACTTGCCTTCACCGCTTTCAATTACTTCCTGCGCCTGTTCATAGCTAAACCGATGATCGGAATGGATAACCGTGCGACCAAACCATTCCTTCAACACTTTCCCTTTCTCATCCATTTCAAAGACTGCTGCAAACGTGAGTTTATCTTCCTTGGGGCGTAGTGAACACAAAGCGTTGGAAAGCCTTTCGGGTAACATGGGCACGGTGCGGTCTACCAGGTATACCGAAGTAGCGCGATCGAACGCGTCATTATCCAATTGAGTTCCTGGAATAACATAGTGCGTTACATCGGCAATGTGAACTCCTATTTCGTAACGGCCATTCTCAAGTTTTCTAAATGAAATAGCATCATCAAAGTCTTTGGCATCTTCCGGGTCGATCGTAAACGTAAGTACATCGCGAAAGTCCCAGCGTTTTTTGATTTCTTCGTAAGTGATATCATCCTTTATTTGTTCCGATTCGTGCAGCACATTTTCAGGAAAGCGGAAGGGCAAATCAAACTCGGCCATGATCGAATGGATCTCAGCTTCATTTTCACCGGTCTTTCCTAAAATCTCAATTACTTTAGCTTCGGGGCTTTTATCACCCTCGGCCCATTTCACTACTTCAAAAAGTACTTTATCATTGGCGGTTGCCCCGGCAAGGTTTTCAGGGTAGATGAAAAAGTCCTGGTAGATTTTCTTAAAATCGGGAACAACAAACCCAAAATTTCGGGATAGTTCGATTCTGCCAACAAAGCGGTTGCGACCTCTCTTTATAATCTCCGTAACTTTTCCTTCCGGGTTATCACCGCTTTTTTTCTTTGAAACGGATATGGCAACGGTATCTCCATGCAATGCTGAGCCAAGGTCGGAGGTGCGGACATAAATATCTTTCATGCCTTCCTGCCCGGTAACCACGTATGCAAAGCGAATGTTTACATGATCCACGATCCCCGTAAGGGATTGAGAAGTTCGCCTGGCTTTATAATAGCCATTGCTAAGTTGTTCTACCGTGCCGCCTAATTCTAAAACATCCAGGAGTTTATATAAATCATCAATTAATGTTTTCTTTTTGAGCCCCAGCTTTTTTACTAACTGTTGAACGCTATAGGCTTTTCCGGTTTCCTCTAAAAGTGAGATCAATGCGGAATACATTCCACCCATCTCCTTCTTGTTCTTTTTCTCTTTCTTTTCTTTAAATTTCTTTTTACTCATGTTATAATTATTTTATCACTTGCGAAATTTTTTAGATGCAAGTTTTCTTTTATCAATAAATCAAGGATTAATATGAAGCAATGATATTGGAGGCAGGCAGATGGGATAAGATTAATCTTATCACTCCAAGACGGTGTTCTTTTATTTCAATCCTGAAATAAATCATTGTGCAAAATTAATACTAATAATTGACAACCATATTACGTGGTTGTAATGTTAATTGAGTCCACAAGTTGCATGCCCTTAAACTTCAGGTAGAGTTGCGCGATGGCAAGCACATCACCAACACAATATTCCGCTATTTTTTTCAGGTCGCCTTCCTGGTAATATACCTTGCTTACCATAGAGCCATCCATTACGCCCTTGCTGGTGGGGATGTTAAAAATCGTAGCGAGCAGATCGAGTGACGTATAATGTTTGTAATCTCCAAACTTCCAGAGTTCGAGTGTATCCAGGTGGTTTATTTCCCACGGCTTTTTGCCAGACATGTTTAAAACCGAAGGAAGTGGAATGTCGTTCACCAGCATTCTTCTGCACAGGTAAGGAAAATCAAATTCTTTTCCGTTGTGTGCACAAAGCCTAACGGCAGGCCCCATTTTTTCAACTGTTTCCCGAAATTCGGATAACAGTTTGGCTTCACTATGATTGGCAAAGTATTTTGTACGGATACCCAATTCCCGATGCTCGCCTTCTGTATACTTGCCAATCGCGATCACTACTATTTTTCCAAACTCAGCATAAATGCCGGCCTTCTCATGAAACAAATCTTCATCGGTTTGACCTTCTTCACGTTTAAAGAAATTGACTTTTCGGGCCCATTGTGCTTTCAGCCGATCATTTAATTGACTGTAGTCATTTGCGCAACCTACAGTTTCAATATCAAGGAAGAGGATGTCTTTGAGGTCGGCATTCATACGTATACTTTAGTTTATAAAAATAAGAATTCGGGCGGGTACCCCAAACATGGTATAATAGTTGTTTGCATCCAATATGCGAATGATTTTAGCATCCCTTTACTGCTTCCGGTTCATTGCCTTTCCATCTTTTCTTATTACGGCAATTACATCATGGATTCTTTTTCAATCAGGCTCATCTCTTTTTCTTGTGTATGCTATTTGGACAAAGCTTATCACTACGGCCGTGCTTTTGCTCTTTGTTATACTTTTCAGGTCTTCTCAATTTTATTTTTTCAATAATCTCGGCTATTCAAATTTTTCTGTCCTTGCCAGGATGGTAATTATTGATTTAATGATCGCGATATTATTTTTTACAATCGCGTTGGTTTTATGAACAGGTTGGAGTTTGATAGCATAACCTTGGGGTTTGAATTTCATCAGGTTCTAACGAGTGTGCATATTGCTTGCGAGACCGGACAACTTGTTGGATTGCTGGGAAGAAATGGTGCGGGCAAATCATGCCTGATGCGAATTGTTTTTGGGAGTTTGAAAACTGAGAATAAGTCCGTGCGCTTGAATGGTAAGCACTTAGCTGCCAATTATATGGACAAACAAATTATTGGCTATTTACCACAAGACGATCTTCTTCCTGATTTTATAACATTTGAGCAGGCCCTGAATCTTTATGAAATAGAACCTGCCAAAATTGAAGAAGTGTTTCCGGATGCAAGGGATTTACTAAAACGGAAGGCCAATGAAGTTTCGGGCGGCCAGCGGAGGTTCTTTGAAGTTCTTCTGATTCTTTTTGCCAGGCATCCTTTCTGTTTTTTAGATGAACCCTTTTCGGGATTGATGCCTGTGCATGTGGAACGCTTAGTTGAGATTATTCAGGGAGTAAAGTTGACCAGGGGCATTTTAATTTCAGATCATTTACATCGGCAGGTTCGTGGTATTGCCGACAAACTATATGTACTTGCCAATGGAGAAACCTATTTGGTTAAATCAGAAGAACAACTTATTGATCTCGGGTATCTTACTGAGTTATGATTAAGAGGTGTACGACCCGGCAGATTTCCATATTATCCACGGGACTTATCAAATCAATTTATAATTTCTGTATTCCCCAATTCTCCACCCGGTCAATTTTTCGACAAGCCGTTTTACTCTATGCTTTAAAGGTTTTTTTTGATTGGCCAGTGGTGGACTATAATCCCATTTCTTACCTGCGATTCGTGCTTCCATAACTTTCGGGTGAGTACCCTTAAATGGAACTACCAACTCAGCATCATCATAGACAAATTTTTCTTTCTTTATTTTTTCATCCACCCATGAGTCGCTATGCCAAAAGCGGTTGAAGGTCTCTAATTTTTCTTGCTGCAATTTCGGTTCTTTAACCCAGCTATAATGAAAAACGTATCCATCTATAAGTTTTACCCTGAGTTTATTGTTTGGTTTTTTCCGAAACCCCTGCGCATCCTTATACGAAAAAAAATGTTTTCGATTTTTAATTATTCGTATTTCCCTCCGGCACCAACTGTAAGCATCGCCAACATATTCGTATGATCCATAAAAATGATTGTATTTTAAGAGGAGTCCTTCCACTGCTTCATTAGCAACATACTTTTGCATTGCCTCTTTTATTGGAATCAAAGAATCTTCATGGACAACCTCGTCTGCCTGGAGGTAAAAAGCCCAATCAAATTCTTCCGGTATCAATTGAAAAACCTTATCCGTTTCAGCGGCCAGCACTTTTCCGTCTTTCCGAAGGGAATCATCCCATACACTTTCAACAATCTTAATTTTAGGGGAATCTATTTTCTGTATGGCCTGTAACGTATTGTCGTCAGAATTGCCAACTGAAATTATAAAACAATCACAAACAGGAAGAATAGATTGGATTGACTCAAAAAACGGATAATCAAATTTTATCCCGTTTCTTATAAATGTAAAACCGCATACTTTCATCCAGATAGTGTTAAGAATGCAGGACACCCTCCATTTCAAGTTCTTTGATAAAGATCAGGTTATTTTCACAAATGGAATCAGGAACAAAAATAAACCTGCGGTCGTAGATTTGATTGCCTACATAGTAGCTTATCCAATACTCATTATTTAAATGAAATACTTTTGGGTCTATTGACTCTACAACGGCAGTGGCATGGGCGGGAACCGTTTCTAAAAAATGCCGCAACGTAGAAGTGCGTTGTGGTTCCCCTTCATTTTCGCCATACCCTTTGCTGGCCACGATCGTATTTTCTATTGGAAACGCATTATTGTTAATCAAATGAACCCGCCATTCATACTGGTTTAGCAAATTCTTTTCCCGTGCAACAGCAACAGTTACATTCATTACTTCCGGAATCACAATGTCTTTCTTCATCTTAAGCAGCAAAATTTTCTTTCATAATTTTTCAACTGAGTTCCATTTCAAAAAGATTGGCCAGCTTGTCTTTCAATACAGATTTCACCAATTCAAAATCCTGAACGCTGCCTTTTTCTTTTTCCAAAGAAGTTACGGCTTTATCCTGAATACCACAAGGGACAATGTAGTCGAAGTATTCAAGGTCACTACTCACATTAAAAGCGAGACCATGCAGGGTAACCCATCGGCTGGTCTTTACACCTAATGCACAAATTTTCCTGGCTGTTGTTTCACCTTCGCTGTCTATCCAAACTCCCGTGAGCCCTTTGATCCTTCCCGCACTAATATTAAATTCCTGTAAGGTTTGAATGACAGACTCTTCCAATAATCGCATATACTTATGGATGTCTGTAAAAAAGTTTTCAAGATCGATTACCGGATATACTACCAACTGACCCGGACCGTGATACGTTATATCCCCGCCCCGGTTGATATGATAGTATGTTGCCTCAACGGTGTGAAGATCTTCCTTTTTAATCAGCAGGTTTTGTTCGTCACCGCTTTTCCCCAACGTAAATACGTGAGGGTGCTCACAAAACAGTAAATAATTATTGGTAGGGAGTTGAGTGCCGTTGGTCCTGTTTTGTGATTTTATATCAAGAATGGATTGATACAGGTTTGTCTGATAGTCCCAGGCTTGCTTGTAATCAATTAAACCGAGGTCAAGGAACTTTGTTTTCTTATTTTGGAATGCGTTCAAAACTTCTTTTGTCTAATAAAATTATCCTCAATAACCGTGATTGTACCGGATACATCAAAATTGTTCTTTTCCAGGATGCTTAGAATAATTTGAGCAGGTGTATCGGCTTGAAATTGTTGCAACCGAAAATAAAAAATTCCTTTTTGTGGAATGAGCCCCTCTTTAAAAATTAACTGACCAAAATCACGATCGAAAGTTAGGATAAGTCTTTCTTCGCGATTTGCTAGTTTAATAATTTCTGAGTCTGTAATGCCTGAATGAAGCTTAGCAATACTTAGGATGTCATAATTTTTAACTTCTAAGATTTCAATACTTGCTAATGGAAAATTCTCATCTGCAAGAAGCCGAATCATATTGAAAGCTTGGACTCAAATATGAGACCTTCCTTTAAGCCATCCTGGGCAAACGCAAAAACCGCCTGTATGTCCTCTTTTTTTAGGGAAGGATAATTTTTTAATACATCGGTCTCGTTCCATCCGTTGGCAAAAAGTCCCAATAAAAACTCAACAGAAAGACGAGTGCCTCTTACCACCGGCTTACCAGCCAATACATTTTTATCAGAAACAATCTTCCCTCTCCAATCCATACTACTAAATTAATAAAATGTCTTTACTTAACCTTACTTAGTTCCTCTTTCAAAAATTCAACAGCATCAATTGGCGCAGCCTCCACGCCATTTTCTTTCGCCAGGAAATAGGAAATCCAATCGGTGAGGTGGATTAGATAATAATATTGCTCAAGCAAAGAGGCTCCTTCCGCAACAATGTCAATGATTGGGTTTGATTTCTTTTCAAAAATCTCGCGACAAATCTCCATTCGTTTTTCAACACGCGGATGGTCATGATCGGAATATAAATAAATGACTTGCGCTTGCTGCAAGACTGGCTCCGGAAACTGCCAGCCTACAATTTCATTGTGGTTCATTTCCGGGAAAGTATTTACATGCGCCAGTTGCTTTGCGTTTTCATTTAATTGATTTTGAAAGCGAGTGGCCATTGCCTTCAACCGCTCATCGCAATAGATGATTGGAAACTTGCTTTTTAATTTCTTTGCGATTAACTCAGCTTCCGATTGAATTGCCTTCTCGCCCCTGTCCAAATACTCAATGGCATTTTCGGTTTCTTTAATAAATGCAGCGCCTATTAAGTTGGTATGATACAACGCATGAAAAAGGGAAACCATCATAAACCCCAAATTGCCGCGCGCACTTTTAGAGCCAGCCGGAATTTGTATCCAATAGAGATTGTATTCTTTGGCCAACTCCAGCATTTTACCACCCGAGGTAATGCAAACAATATGCGCCCGTTTAAGCATGGCCTTGTGAATAGCGGCCAGGGTTTCTTCCGTATTTCCCGAGTAAGAGCAAGCAATGAATAACGTATGCGGACTAACAAACTGGGGAATGTTATACCCTTTGCAAACCGTTATCGGGATGGGTACACGGCCAAACGTTAATGATTCCACCAGGTTGGCACCAATGCCCGAGCCGCCCATGCCTGTAATTAAAATGTTGCGAATATCACTCCCGGGCCTTACCAAATCAACCGATTGGCCGATCTTAAGCGCACCGGCCAACTGTAATGTGAAGCCTTCAATTAGTTTCTTCATGGATTGAGTAATAAATTCGTTCAAAGGTAGAACATTCCTATGAGCGATAAAATCAAAAAAGGGAAGGAGGCCGAAGACCTGGCCGCTGAGTTTTTATCCCGCCAGGGATATGAAATCGTGGAGCGAAATTTTCGCTACAGGCGATCGGAAATTGATTTAATTGTGCGAAAGGATAACTGGTTGGTTTTTGTGGAAGTTAAGATGCGTTCGTCCGATGCGTTCGGCTACCCGGAAGAATTTGTGGATTACAAAAAGGCAAAGAATATTGTGTATGGTGCCGAACAATACACGTTTGAAAATAATTACAATGGAAATGTGCGCTACGATGTGGTGGC
>CAZNRJ010000047.1:15426-15907 GCA_964574945.1 uncultured Ohtaekwangia sp.
TGTGCCGGACTTAAAGCATTTTGAAGATGCGTTCTATTGATGCTGGATACTGGATTCTTGAAATGGTTCCTAATCAAGTATCCGGTAATCAGAATCTATTTAGAGTAAATCTCTTTCCCCTTTTCATCCCATTCTTTCTTAACAAAAGGTTTGAAGGTTTTATCAAAAGGTTCTTTTGGATACGAGATTGTTTTCTTTCTTTTTCCGGTCGAATAATTTTCTATCCAATCGTTGATGCGCTGGCCCCAATGGTATTCGCCCACTACGGCTATTTGCCCGTTCTCATGAAACAGGTAATAATATCCTTCTTTTTCGCCATACTCAATGGGGGTAATTTCCTTTAATTTTTTGCGCTCGTTGGGATCATAATAGGTTACCAGAGATTCCTTCGGCCAGCCTTTGTAGTACTTCTCTTTATTTTGAACTAAATTTTGCCTGTCGTATTGCATCCAGCGGCCATGCTTGGTGCCTTTGTAAAATA
>CAZNRJ010000048.1:0-15896 GCA_964574945.1 uncultured Ohtaekwangia sp.
ATTCACCCCACCAACGATGCCTGGTGCCGCGATCATGGCCCTGCATTTTTGGTCAATCCAAAAGAAAAGAAAAAGATGATTGTTGACTGGGGCTATAATGCCTGGGGCAATAAATATCCACCGTTTGACTTGGATGATGTGATCCCAACCTTAATAGCAAAGCATTATAACATTCCGGTTGTCCATCCGGGCATTGTCATGGAAGGGGGTTCTGTTGAGTTTAATGGAAAAGGAACTTTATTAACTACACGGGCCTGTTTACTCAATCCAAATCGCAATCCCCATCTTAACCAGCAACAGATTGAAGAATACCTGATTAATTATTATGGAGTAAATCACATTCTTTGGTTAGGCGATGGAATACTTGGTGATGATACCGATGGCCACATTGATGACCTTACCCGTTTTGTGAATGAAGACACGGTAGTAACAATTATTGAAGAGAATAAGAAGGACGAAAACTTTGAAATTCTTCAGGACAATTTGAAAGAACTTAAAACACTCCGATTAGAAAACGGTAAACAACTAAACATTGTTGAACTGCCCATGCCGGCCCCTGTTATTTATGAAGACCAGCGCCTGCCGGCTTCCTATGCTAATTTTTATATCGCTAATAAATATGTAGTAGTCCCCACCTTCCGCGACAAGCATGATGATCGTGTGTTAGAGATTCTTCAAAAATGTTTTAGGGATCGTAAAGTGATTGGCATTGATTCCACCGATATAATTTGGGGGCTGGGGTCATTTCATTGTTTGAGTCAGCAGGAACCTGAAATTTGACTGTCATAAAAATGTCGATTGCAAACGAATGATCTTTTTGAGCTAATAGATTAGGTTTGTTTCGATACTATCTATAAATACACTACTTGCCGGATCAAGTCTTTATCGATATTTTTAAGATCAATTAGTAATATTTGAGAAAATTTATACTATTTCTATTCCTTGCTGGATCAGTTTCATTACATGCTCAGTCCATTTTGGATACCAAACTAAAAGGGGGCGAGCAAGGAAGAACACTTATCTCGATCATTGAAGATTTAGAGCAAACTAACGCGGTTCGCTTTTATTTTTTACCAGCGTGGTTGGAGGGTGTTGTTTTTGATCAGGACTACAAAGAGCAACCTCTGCGGAGTGCGTTTGACAACTTATTTTTGGGCACTGACCTCAGTTACCTTGAAATTGATAATCATGCCATAGTTATTGTGCGCGATCCTACTATGGCAATTCAACGCATTGCCACCATTCAAACTGCTAAACGTGAACAAAAGAAAATAGAGAAGATGAATATTGGTTCAGATGAAGACGGAACCAGGAATAAAAAAGTAACCCTGCGCGGTCAGCTTAAGGACTCTAAAAACAAAGAACCTTTGGTTGGTGCAAGCATTTATGCCAGCGACCTAAAAAGTGGTGTAACTACCGATGGGGAAGGCAATTTTGCATTTACGCTTCCGGCAGGTGCTCATATTATCAATCTTAACTATGTTAACTACGAAGAACGGGTAATTGATCTTTCAATTTATAAGGATGGTCAATTGAACATGACTTTGGATGAATCGCCTCGCATGCTGGAAGAAATTGTGGTTATGGATAAGGCGGCCAAAGAAGTTACCACCAGTAAGATAGGACAAACCCAATTCTCCATGAAAGAGATTAAGAGACAGCCTGCTCTCTTGGGGGAGGTTGATTTAATCAAGCAAATTCAGGTACAACCCGGTGTGACTACAGCAGGCGAAGCTGCTTCAGGGTTTAATGTGCGTGGCGGTGGGGTCGATCAAAATTTAATTTTATATGATGGCATGCCCGTGTTTAACAGTTCACATGTTTTTGGTTTTTTCTCTACATTCAATGCAGAAGCTATTCGCGATGTTACATTTTATCGGGGTGGTATACCGGCAGAGTTTGGTGGCCGGGTTTCTTCCGTGTTGGATATAACCTCTCGCGATGGAGGTTTTGAAAAATGGTCGGGAGTGGTGGAATTGGCATGATCTCCAGTAACTTATTATTAAATGGACCAATTAAAAAAGATAAAACATCGATTTCAGTTTCCTTGCGATCCACCTATTCCGATTGGTTGATCAATACCGTTCAATCAAATTATGTGAACCTTCAAAACAGTTCTGTCACTTTTTATGATGGATCGGCTAAGCTAACTCATAAATTCAATGACCGCACTAAACTTACTTTTTCAGCATACACCAGTCATGATCAGTTTCGGTTGCAAGGTGATTCTACTTATAAGTGGAACAACCTCTTAGGATCAATACGCTTAGATCATGCATTTTCAAGCCGGTTTTCGTCAACCATTATCATGGGCTCAGGTAACTACAATTATAAGGTGATTGATAAGAACGAGCGAACCGGGTTCGATCTTTCTTACCAGATTACCTACCCATCCATAAAAGCAGATTTCCAATATCAAACCGGTATTCATAGAATCTCATTTGGTCTTCAATCCACTTATTATTTATTTGATCCTGGTACGTTGGAGCCGAATAGTGCCAGTTCAAATATTGTTCCTGTTCATATGGATAAACAGAATTCAATGGAGAGTGCCGTGTATGTAGGTGATGGAATTACTTTTAACGAAAAGTTTTTTTTAGAAGGTGGGATGCGATTTTCGGTATTCAACGCATTAGGTCCTGCAAGTGTAAATATCTATGCGCCAGGTGTGCCCATGACACCCTCCTCACAAACTGGAGTGGAGGAGTATGATGCAGGTGAGATAATCAAAACATTTACGGGATTAGAACCGCGTGCTTCTTTTCGATATACGCTAAATCCCAGTTCATCAATTAAAATTGGATATAACCGGATTTATCAATACTTGCATCTTGTTTCCAATACAACAGCCATTACTCCGGTTGATATTTGGCAACCCAGCAATTTCTACTTTAAACCGCAGGTGGCAGATCAAATTTCGATCGGATACTTTAGGAATTTTAAGGAGAAGATGTATGAAGCATTTGTAGAAGTTTATCAAAAGAAAATCAACAACATACTTGATTTTAAAGATGGTGCAGACTTAATCCTGAATGATCATTTAGAAACTGATCTACTACAGGGCGTAGGCGAAGCGTATGGCGTTGAGACATCAATCGCAAAAAATCTTGGCAGGCTTACAGGGTCTATCAACTATACCTATTCACGCTCATTGCGAACCATCGATGGGGAATTTGATTCAGAGAAAATAAATAACGGCAACCAATATCCCTCCAATTTCGATCAACCTCACATTGTTAACCTGGTATGGAAATACAATATATCCAGAAGATATTACTTCACAGGTAATTTTACGTACCATACCGGCCGACCGGTAACTGTTCCGTTGTCAGGATTTATTGTTGATAATATAACTGTAGCAAGTTTTTCGGAACGCAATCAATTTAGAATTCCGGATTATCATCGGTTGGACATTGCGTTTATATTGGAGGGAAATCACAAACGAAAGAAATTTTTGGATGGAACCTGGGCTCTTTCTATATATAATGTATATGCTCGAAAAAATCCTTACACCGTTTTCTTTAAAGACAATGGCGATGGGTATATGCGCCCATATCAGTTGTCTATTATAGGTACTATACTTCCGTCCTTGAGTTACTCCTTTAAGTTTTAGTAATGAAACAAGTTATTTTTTTTATTCTGCTAATAGTTTTTATTGATGGCTGTATTGATCCTGCTAATATTGATGTTCCTGCATTTAAGTATCAGCTTGTTGTTGATGGACTTATCACTAACGAACCTGGCCCCTATACAGTAAAACTTTTTCGTTCTCGTCCGTTAGGCAATGGAGTTGATCTGAATAGACTCGTACCGGAAATATCGGCAAAGATTACATTAAGAGATGATGTTGGTAATTCTGAATTGCTGACCGAAACGCCCGGAGGAATATATCTAACTAATGCTAATGGAATGCATGGAGAGACAGGCAGGAGTTATCATATAGAGATTACGTTAAACAATGGAAAAAAGTATGAGTCAACCCCAGAAGAACTGAAGCCTGTAGGTGAGGTAACTGCTATTAATTATGAATTCGTGAAAGGAAATGGCCCGGGCGTTCATGAAGGAGACGGTTTTAAAATTTTTGCTGATGCGACAGGAGTACCAGGTCAGGATGATTTTGTTAGGCTGCGTATGGTTGCAACTTATAAGGCGGAAACATTTCCACACTTGCGAAGAAGACGCGTAGAAGCCGGGGAGATTCCCGATCCTTATCCATGTAGTGGATATATAAATCGGGACAACAGACTAATTAAGGTGGAAAATTGTGAATGCTGTATTTGCTGGGCTAACTTATATGATGAAATACCAAGCATCAGTAATGAAAAATTTACAACCAATGATATTTTTAAAGGTGAGTATGTTGGGTTTATTCCGGCTACAAGACAAACGCTTTATGAAAAAATCAGGATTGAGATTCAGGAAATGAGCCTGACACCTGATATGTATTTATTTTGGAAATTGATCAAATCACAAAAAGAAGGGTTGTCTAACATTTTCCAACCTCCATCAGCACAAATTAAGGGCAATATTAAAGCGATTAGTTCTGATGAAGAAGCATTAGGTATTTTTTGGGCAGCTGGAGTTAAATCAAAATCTATCTATATCAATCGGTCAGAAGTTCCCTATATACCTCTGCCTATTGATACTTTAAAAGCACCATGCACTTTTATTCCAAATAGTACAAATTCCAAACCCTCTTTTTGGCAATGAGAATCGTTAACCTATTATTTGGATGCACTCTCATTTTGGTTACAACCTCTTTGGTGCAGCCCAAGGATGACTTTATCCAAACGCTTGTAAAGAAAATGCGTGAGTACAAGGAAAAATCGCCTCGCGTAAAGGTTTTTCTAACATTCAATCAAAATATTTATGCGCCTGGCGATACCGCGTTCTTCGCAGCGCATTTCCTATCAGATGATTTACTTCCTGTTGCAGGCCGAAAGGTGTTGCGTGTAGACTTGGCAGATCACTCTGGCAAAGTCATAGTGTACCAACACATTAAGGTAAAAGACGGATTGGGTGCAAACCAATTAGTAATTCCGAAAGATCTCCCTGCGGGCATATATCAATGGGTTTCATATAATGAGTATATGAAAAACTTTGATCCACATTTTTATTTTCGACAGAATTTCGATTTGGTCACCAAGTCGGAATTAAAGAGTACAGTAAAAAATGACATGTCAATCAATGTGTTCCCCGAAGGGGGTGCTTTCGTTGAGTCAATTCAAAATAATTTAGTTCTCACCACAAAAGATCCATCCATAACTGGATTTAAAATTTTTGAAGATGAAATACTGGTGGTTCATGATTCTATCACTCATGGTTTAGGCGCTTGTTTAATAACTCCGCAAGGCGGAAAAATTTATGTGGCAGAGTTTGAAAGTAACACAGGACAAACTAAACGTATTAATCTGCCAAAGCCACAGCCGAAAGGATATTCCATAATTGTATCAGGCTCCGACCCAATACAGGTTATTGTACGCGCCCATAATGAAACAAGAGCGCAAAAGGAACCCCTTTGGTTAGTTGTTTCTGCTCAATCAGAAATTTTCTATTCTGCGCCATTTAGGTTTACTGAAACTGAACAGGTTACGGTTAAATTGCCAACTAAAGATTTGCCTTCCGGCATAGCACAAATTACGTTGTTTAATGATAAAGGAACAGTGCATGCTGAACGTTTATTCTTTAATCACTCAAGTGCCCCTGTGACTGTTCAGCTTAGTAAAAGCAAATCTTCTTACATGAATAGATCTCCGGTTGCGCTTGATCTGGAAATAAAAGATGACTTGGGAAATCCTCTTTCTGCTAATTTTTCTGTTTCAGTTTTGAATAAAAGATTTTCTAAATCAGAATCCTCTCAATTATCAATTGAATCATATCTGTCTCTAAATTCTGATTTGATTACTCAAGAAAATCTTTCCGATTTTACTCATAAAGAACTGGACTTGTTTTTAATTACGCAACCGAATAGAACTTTGGATTGGCCTTCAATACTTCAAGGAACCGTAGATACTAAGTATTCATTCGGGCACATGGTTTATTATTCCGGACAAGCAATCAATGTTGAAACAGGGAAACCTGTTTCGGATTCAACGCGAATTATTACTTATCTGCAAAAAAACATGATGGGATATGAAGCATACACAGATCGAAATGGACGGTTTGATTTGGTATTTCTCTTTGATTTTTGGAATGAGGATAAGATTTTTTATATGATAGAAAGCAAAGACGGTAGGGAAATAAACGGGCGCATAAAATGGGATGAAGAGTCGGATCAATTGTCAACGTCATCAGCTCAAGAGTCATCAATCAAAAGTGCCTATGCAGAATACCAATCACAAAAGAAATCAATGGATCGATCTTACAATTTCTATTCTGCCAACAGAAGTAGTTCGGAGAATGCTGTCGTGAGAGACCCCAATGCGGATTTTGAAGATGAGATGACAGAAGTTGATATTTCTATCAAGGTTCAGGATTACGTTGTATTTCCTACCATGGAAGAAATGATCCGTGAGATTGTTCCATACTTGCAGCATAGAAAGTCGGGAGATAAGGTTACCGTGCGGGTGGTACTTTCTCCGAATAATAAAGTTCCGGCCTATGACCCGCTATTTCTCATTGATGGAATTATGACAAAGAACACTGGCTATTTTTTATCCCTTAACCCAAGCGAAATTATTTCTATTAAATTGATTAAGGATATGAATAAATTAAATCGATTTGGGTCGTTGGGAAAAAATGGAATTGTATTGGTTTATACGAAAAAGGAAGCGCACCCGGAACTTCAAAAGGTTAACACACAACTTGCTGTAAAGGGATTAAATAAACCACATGCACACTATTCTCTAACGGAAGCCGATCGTTCTCAAATAAGAAAGCCTGATTTCAGGTCTACGCTATACTGGAATCCAGTCGTTCAGACAGATGCATCGGGGAAAGCCAATGTAAATTTTTACACTTCGGATGATGTGGGCACTTTTTTGATTCGTATTCAGGGAATTACCTCAGATGGCCGTCCGTTTGAAAAAACAGATTCGTTGACAGTTTCCTTTTCGGGAAATTAAAAATGATAGACTTCCTTGGGGGTAATTGCTATGTGAAGCGGAATATCAAATTGTTTGGAGTCTTCAATTTTTTCTTCTGCGGGGAAAAAGCTTAACCCAATTTTTTGACAATCTGATCGGCAATCTTTTAGAAATCGATCGTAAAATCCTTTTCCGTATCCAACCCGATGCCCGATTCTATCAAAGGCAAGTAGTGGAACTAACACTAAATCAATTTTTTCAGCAGGTGTAGGTATTCCTTGTTTGGGTTCTAAAATGCCCCAGCTATTTTTTTCAAGCTGATGCACTCCTTCAAAGAAGATGCTTTCCATTTTTTCATCGGTAATTCTGGGTATAACTAACTGAATATATGGAAACTGTTTTTGTAGCCGATCAATAATCAACCAGGTATCAGGCTCATATTTTGATTCAATCGGTAAATAAATATGTATAAATTTTGTAGTTGAGAGATCGATGGTTGCAAAAAATAACTCGCAAAGTTGCCGACTTAAATCCGCGCGTTCGTTTTCAGAAAGAGTCCTGCGTTTAGCAAGATAGATTCTTCGCAATTCATCTTTCTTCATGCCTGTCAATAAAATAATAGATTGAATTTAAAGTCAAACGGATCAAAGGCATCCAGCAAATGCTGAATAAACTGTGGATCTTGCTGGTAGAAGTTTAAAAAGTTATCTACTCGCTCTTGCGGGCTTCCGTTAGGAAAAAGCTCATCTTTCACAGATTCTAATTGTCTTAGCTTATCGGAATGAAGTCGTTTTTCCGCGCGCAGCATTTTGTGCTCAATCTTTTCAAGACTACCTAAGGTGCGCTTAGCTTGCGCATCAATAAACTTGGTTAGCGTTGAGTCTATTTGACCAGCCCGTTCTTTTATAGCGTCAAAATCAGCGCGAACGGATTTCATTTCTTTTCCCAAGGAAAGATCATGAACAGAATTCTTGACAATCCATTGGTTGAAGAGGTAATTTTTTTCTTCAAACAGATGCTGGTATTCAAGACCTGTTTTTTCAAATTTCCGTGAAACGGGTTTATCAATGATAAGCGCAAAGTTTCGCGGCATTAGTATGGGAAAGGGAATGCCGAAATGATCAAACACCTTCTTTAACTGCAGCCAATAAACTACTTCTGCAGGGCCGCCTGCATAGGCCAGGTTAGGTAAAATAAATTCCTGGTAAAGTGGTCTTAAAATTACATTCGGACTAAACTTCTCAGGTTTTTCTAAAAGTAGTTTCTGAATTTCTGCTTTGGTGAATTTTATATCGGTATCAACTACCTGAAAGGTATCTTTAACAGCTTCAATTCTACTCCGAATATTTTTATCGAGGTAAAAGAAATTTATATCGCGCGCAAAAACCTGTGGGTGGTATCCCAACTCCTCCAATTGCTTATTTTGTTCTTCTACTAATTTTTTTGGAACGTGATCAAAAAGATCGGCTTCTATAACTTTGGTGAACGAACTCTTAAGTTGATGGTCATCCGCATCAATCACGACTAAGCCTTGCTTTCCAAAGAGTTCATTTACATAATACCGAACGGCAGCACTTAGTGTGGAGTGTTTTAAATACGCCTCTTTAAAGAGAGTAACATCACCGGGTATTTCGGAAAATAGTTTTTCAATTGATGCAGGATCGAACCTTCCAACCGCTCCCGTCTGGTCAGTTACCCACGTATGTTTTTTTCCGTAAAGCCAAAAATATTTTATTTCATCGTAATCATGATCTTCGGACGCCATCCAGTACACAGGCACGAAATTGTATTCAGGGTATTGTTTTTTTAATTCAACACAAGAATTAATAACGGTAACAATCTTATAGATAAAATAGAGCGGGCCGGTGAATATATTTTGTTGATGGCCCGTAGTTACTGTAAAGGTTTTTTTGTTTTGAAGGGATGTCAGGTTTTCTTGTACAGACTCTGTAATGGTAAATCCATCGTATTGTTTTTGCAAAACCTCACTTAAAATTTTCCGACTCGAATCCGAAAATGACTTTCCCTTTTCCTCAAGCTGAAGTTTAAAATTTTGGATTTCGGGAAACCTGGAATAAAAAGGTGTTAGCGAATTCTTTTTTTGAATGTAATCAAGAAAGAAAGTTGAAAAGGAATGGGTGTCTGAAAATTCAAGCTTCTGTAACTGCATACTAACAACAAGTGTGATTAGGTAAAAGCATAACCCGAATAACGACTAATTTATAATAAAGTTTACAGGAATTTTATAGGAGGTTTATAATTAGAACTTATTCTCCCTTCTCCTTTGGAGAAGGGCTGTGGATGAGGTCAAACCGGCTCGGCCATTAAATCAAACTCAGTGGCTGAAATCACTTTGGCATTCACAAAATCCCCGATTCGCAAATAGTTTTTGGTGGCGTTTAAAATTACTTCATTGTCCACGTCAGGCGAATCAAATTCAGTGCGGCCATAAAAACTTCCACCTTCTTTGCGATCAATCAACACTTTAAATGTTTTTCCAACCTTTTCCTGATTTAACTCCAGCGAGATACCTTGCTGCAATCCCATCACCGCTTCAACCCGTTCTTGTTTTATTTCTTCAGGCACATCATCAGCCAATGAATAGGCATGAGTATTTTCTTCATGCGAATAAGCAAACACTCCTAACCTGTCGAAGCGCGATGCTTCTACAAATTTCATCATCTCTTCAAACTCTGCTTCAGTTTCACCCGGGTGGCCGGCAATTAATGTTGTGCGGATGGCAATGCCCTGAACTTTCTCGCGTATAGTTTGAAGAAGCTGTTCAGTCTTTTCGCGCGTAGTTCCCCTTCGCATAATCTTCAGCATATTGGTTGATCCATGTTGAAGTGGAATGTCTAAGTACTTGCAAATGTTTGATCGCTCAGCCATTACATCAAGTGCATCCATCGGGAAGCCGGTCGGGAATGCATAATGTAATCGAATCCATTCAATGCCCTCCACATCCGAAAGGTGTTTCAATAATTCTGAAAGATTTCTTTTCTTATAAAGATCAAGCCCGTAGTAAGTTGAATCTTGCGCAATCAGGAGCAGTTCTTTGGTTCCTTTTTTAGCGAGATTCTTTGCTTCCAGCACCAATTCTTCTATCGGCCTTGAAATATGGTTTCCCCGCATCAATGGAATAGCACAGAACGAACAAGGACGATCACACCCTTCCGAAATTTTTAAGTAAGCATAATGACTTGGGTTGGTAAGAATGCGCTCTCCCACCAGTTCATGCTTGTAGTTTGCATTCAGTTGCTTAAGCAAGCGCGAAAGATCGCGTGTGCCAAACCAGGCATCTACATCCGGAATTTCTTTTTGGAGATCGTCTTTATAGCGTTCCGACAAACAGCCGGTTACATACACTTTCTCAACAATGCCTTCTTCCTTGGCATCTACATAGCGAAGTATGGTGTCAATGGATTCCTGCTTTGCATTATCGATAAATCCACAGGTGTTTATAACCACCACGTTGGCATCATCTTTTTTTGATTCATGTGAAGTATCGATGCCATTGCCTCGTAATTGCGTTAAAAGCACTTCAGAATCCACCAGGTTTTTGGAGCAACCCAGGGTTACAATGTTCACTTTAGTCTTTTTGGCACCTCTTGTTTTCACACGTTACAATTTCAGGGGACAAAGGTAACCAAAAATAGGAGGTGAGAGTTTCCATTAACCTGCATTTCTAATTAAACGAAAGGATGCCATTGCGTTAACTGGACTATATTTGCAGCAGTTAAAATCGACTGTGTGAGGGTATTTGGGTTTTTAGTTTTATGGATGCTGGTAGCGGCTTGTCTTGATGAGGCGGATTGCCTGATTACCAGTACCAATCTTGTGAAGATTAGTTTCAAAAACTATAAGAATGCAGCGCGCGAAGTTGTGTTTGATGAGATAACTGTTTCGGGATTGACGAAGAAGTATTATCAGGCGGCTAAAGTAACGTCAGTTCAACTGCCGGTTACTCCAGCGGAACCGGAAGTAACCTTTACGTTTACGTTTGAAAACCGGGTTGAAACACTCACTGTGGGCTATGACATAGCTTCAGAGATTATTTCTAAGGATTGCGGGGCTTTTACAAATTATATTAACCTGGGGGTTAATAATACTTCTTTTGATTCCCTCCGTGTGGTAAACAATAGTTTAACGATAAATGCTGCTGTCAATGTGGAGATACTCGTGGATTAGCGGTGTGTTAATGTGTTTAGCTTTTTCAGCGCTTGCGCAGAAGGGAAGGGCCCCCGATTCAACACGAGGCTTCCAAAGACCTACTGCCATCCGGTTGGGTACGGATTTAATTAGCCTGGGCAAGACTATTGCAAACAGTTCCTTTTCAGGATGGGAAGCCAATGCCGATATTGATTTTGGACGATACTATGCAGCGCTTGATTATGGATCGTGGAGCCGGGAGTTACCCATTACCAACGGCACTTACGAAAATGATGGCCGCTATTTTCGGGTAGGCATGGATATTAATTTTATGCTGAAAGATCCGGATAAAAACATGTTCTTCATCGGCTTTCGTTATGCCCGCTCTTATTTTAATGAACGAGCGGTATATCAAACCAGCGCTATTGAATTTGGTGATTTTCAAATGGAGTCATCCAACCCGGGGGCCAAAGCAGGATGGGCCGAGTTAACGACAGGCTTGCGTGTAAAAATCTGGAAGCAATTTTGGTTGGGCTACACGGCCCGCATGAAATTTTTGCCCATAGTTAATGGTAATCCCAATTTTGAAACGTATGAGATACCAGGGTATGGTCAAACATTTAAAGACATTTACTGGGGCTTTAATTATCAGGCGTTTTGGAGGATTCCGTTTAAGGGTTCGAAGTAATTTCTTTTTGACTTCTGGTTTAACTAAATTGTAGAATGAATATTCTGGTAGTTGGATTAATCTACACCTTTGTTTGTCTTTTGGTTGCTTCCAGCGCTCAAAAAAACGGCTGGGATTTTTGGCATACGTTTATGATTGGATTCCTGATCTCCCCGTTGCTTGTTGTTTTCAAAGCATTTAGAAAACCAATTTAGGCTACTTCTTAAAAAGCGAATCCACAAATTCAACTTTATTAAAAACCTGAAGGTCTTCTACTTTTTCGCCTACACCCACATAACGAACAGGAATTTTAAACTCATCGGAAATTCCAATAACCACACCCCCCTTAGCTGTTCCATCTAATTTAGTAATAGCCAAACACGTTACATCGGTTGCTTTGGTAAACTCGCGCGCTTGCACCAGTGCATTTTGACCAGTGCTCCCATCCAACACAAGCATCACATCATGCGGGGCATTGGGGATTACTTTTTCCATCACCCGCTTAATTTTAGAAAGCTCTGCCATCAGGTTCACCTTAGTGTGCAACCGGCCTGCGGTATCGATGATTACAATATCTGCTCCGGTATCAACCCCATGTTTAACTGCATCGTAGGCAACGGCCGAAGGATCGGTATTCATGCCTTTGGAAATAACGGGTACACCAACCCGCTCGCCCCATACTTTTAACTGATCAACGGCTGCCGCACGAAATGTATCGGCTGCGCCCAGCACAACAGATTTTCCTTTCTTTTTAAATTGTGAGGATAGCTTTCCAATCGTAGTGGTTTTGCCCACTCCGTTTACACCCACTACCATCAGTACATAAGGTTTTATTCCGGCAGGAACATCAAAATCCCCTAAGTCTTCGGTGTTGTTTTCAGAAAGCAGGTTGGCAATTTCCTCTTTTAAAATTTTATCTAATTCGGCAGTTCCTAAATATTTATCACGGGCTACACGAGCCTGGATCTTTTCAATAATTTTTACCGTAGTATTTATGCCTACATCCGAGGAGATAAGTATTTCTTCAAGGCTGTCCAACACCTCGTCATCCACTGTCGATTTCCCCGCGATCGCCTTTCCTAACTTGGTAAAGAAGCTCTGATTGGATTTCTGCAACCCCTGATCCAACGATTCTTTTTTTTCTTTGGAAAACAAACCTGAGAAGAATGACATACCGATTAATTGTTAATAATTCTGTTGAAGATAGCGCTAAATAAAAAAAGTCCCTTGCTGGGGGACTTTCTTATTTTATGGTTGGCTTCAGATTACTTTTTGGCAAGTGTTTCTTTAACCAAATCCGTAACTACAATTTCTTCTTTGAAGATGTAAGCACCGGTTTTTTCCGACTTCACGGCACGGATTACTTTCGCGTAATTTTTGCCGTCTGTTTTCTTGAGTGACGCAACAACTTTCTTTGCCATGATTACTTAATTTCTTTGTGTAACGTATATTTCTTTAATACCGGGTTATACTTTTTAAGCTCAATACGCTCAGTAGTATTTTTACGGTTTTTAGTGGTAATGTGGCGGCTCATGCCCGGCATGCCCGTAGCTTTGTGCTCTGTGCACTCTAAAATTACCTGTATTCTGTTTCCTTTCTTTGCCATGGTAGCAGCTTATTTAACTATTAGATGGAAAGGGTTCCTTTGGCCTTTGCTTCTTTCAAAACAGCCGTAATTCCCTTCAAATTGATCGTCTTGATTGCCTTTGCAGATACTTTTAACGTAATCCACTTATCTTCCTCCGGAATAAAAAAACGCTTTGTATGCAGATTTGGGTAAAACCTGCGCTTCGTTTTATTGTTTGCGTGAGAAACATTATTGCCTACCTGAGGTCTTTTTCCTGTGATTTGACAAACCCTCGCCATAATAACTTATTTGATGATTTAGCCCCTTTCTGAAAAGGGACTGCAAATATCGGGAAATGACACCTAATAAACCAAGTCTCATCTAAAATATTGGTGGCAGGCTGTAAAAAGGTAAATGACAACAGTTTAATTAGAGTAGATAACTCACTAAATCATTCTAATTAGCTTAAAATCTAATATTTTTCACCCATGAGAAAGATACTTGTGATTGTGCTATGCCTGGGTGCTCTGGCTGCGAAAAGTCAAAACGGCAGTATCGACAGCCTGAAAGTGATATTGGCTAACCCGAAAAATGAAAATGAGCGAATAAAAGTCTTGCTGGAACTGTGTTGGGAATTACGCTTTGTAAATGCAGATACCGCCCGGGTGTATGGACTTCAGGCCCTTTCGCTTTCGCGGGATGTTAATAACAAGGATTATGAGGTTGAAGCCTTGCATAATGTAGGGATCACTCACGAAGCCCAGGGCAATTATACTGAGGCACTCGATTTTGAACTGCGTGCACTGGCTTTGAGAAAGGAAATCGGGGACGATTCAAAAACAGCTAATACACTCAACAACATTGGAATCATCTATGACGAACAAGGCGACTTCCCCAAAGCCATTGAATATTACCTGAGTGCCCGAAAAATTTATGAGAACCTAAATGACAACGAGAAGATTGCCATGGTAATCATAAACATGGCTATCGTTTTTAAAAGCCAGAAGGAATACCAGCGGGTCATTTCCAATTACCAGGAAGCATTGGCGATCTATAATCGGCTTAATAAAAAGTTTGGGATTGCAGTTTGTCATGCCAACCTGGGTTCGGTTTATTATTACCTGCCAAACTACGACAGTGCTTTGCATTATTCTTTATTGGCAACTCAAGAATTTGAAGCTCAAAATGTTCAGCAATTTTTACCAACAACGTTGTGCAATGCGGGTATGGCGTATGATAAACTCGGTAACAAGGAACTGGCCAAGTCGTATTTGCTTCGTGCACAAAAACTGAATGAAGAATATGATACCAAAAAAGAACTTGCTTTTGTTACAATCTATTTAGCAGACATATACCGGGAGGAAGGCAAATTAGGACTTGCTGAAGAATCTGCTTCGAAAGCGTTAGCGCTTGCCCAGCGCATCAAAGCGCTTAAGGAAGTAATGGATGCAAGGTTGTCATTGTCCGCGATTAAAGCTGCCCAACGAAATTTTGAAGGAGCCTACAATGAGTTGAAAGAATATGAAATTGTAAAAGATACTTTATATCAACAGGAGAAAGCCAGGCAAATGGCAGAACTGCAAACCCAATATGAAACAGTCAAAAAGGAAAATCAAATCCTGCTGCTAAAGCAAGAGAATGAGATTAAGAGCTCCCGGCTCAATCAAAGTTTGCTTGCCATATTCCTGTTGCTTGTCATGCTGGGGGCAATAATCTTATTAGGATATTTATGGAAGAACCGTCTTAAGTTAAAACAGCAGGCGGAATTGCAAACTACCCGGGCTGCTTTGCGCGAAAGCCAATTGAAGGCTGTAATTGGATCGCAAGAGGAAGAACGAAAACGCTTTGCAGCTGATTTGCACGATGGATTCGGGCAAATGATTTCGGCATTGCGGTTAAGTCTTTCCCGCGAGGTAGTGGAAAAACCAACGGTAGATCATGCACTGGGCGTGCTAAACGATATGAATGTTGAAATCAGGAATATCGCATTTAACCTGATGCCGCAGGTGCTCATGAAAAGTGGTATTCAGGAAGCGCTGAAAGAATTTGCTTCGCGCATAAACAGGTCAGGCGGAGTTACGGTTTCCGTGCAAACGTATGACCTTGATAAAGAAATGGCAGTTGATCATGGCATAGCCTTGTATCGGATTTGCCAGGAGTGGGTGAACAATGTGATAAAATACAGCGGGGGCAACCAGATTTCAATTCAACTGGTGCAACACCCCGAAGAATTGATTCTCACCATAGAAGACAATGGAAATGGCTTTGATGTGGAAGAGCTTACTGCAAGTCAGGGCAATGGTTGGAAAAATATTAATTCCAGGTTGCACATGATAAAGGGCGCTATTGAAATTGACACGAAAAAAGAAAGAAAAGGAACAACCATGGTGGTAGCTGTGCCTCTGTTAGTGTTAAGTTAATCGTGAATGATTAACTAGAAGTCATCTCAAAAATACTTCCAAGAGTGTATGTCATGCCGGATTTATTC
>CAZNRJ010000049.1:0-4288 GCA_964574945.1 uncultured Ohtaekwangia sp.
AGAAAACCCGGCTGCCGCGGGTACAGATTCTTTTAAAACCGGTGACTCTTTTTCTTTTTGTGGCTGACAGGCTGATAAAGCAATCAGCGTGATCAGAATTATCAAAATGCGTTTCATCAGGTGAGGTTTAGTTTTCTAAGGTAGGCTTTTATTCAGATCATTAATTGGTTGAGCAAGCAAAATTTTTTTAAGCTGAGGCTCATGCGTTTTCCTGAAACATATTTTTTATGAATGGCATTGGGTGCGACTGAAATATGAAGTGCGATGCCCAAATACCGGCAATTGGCAGATTCTATTCTCCATGCAATAAGAAGTGGCCTTACCTTGAGGAAGTCACTTTAGGTTTTTCTTTTAGAATCTTTTTAATCAACGTCCAATACGCCCGGCCATAGCCAACTAAAATTTCTTCACCGGGCTCAATGGTACGTGTTGCTTCAATAAAACATCGCTTTCCTTCACTCACATATTCAGCATTGTTTCGCAGTCCTTTTATTCGGCTAAGGCCGCAGGCATCATTGGCATAACGGCCCAATGTTTTTACGGCAGGCAATGCATTGATTACCGTATTCCGGTTGATGTACATCAGATACCCGTTGTGTCCGTCTTCATCTTTTACTTCGCGCCAGGGTTGAGTGCGGCCTTTGTATTCCACAATGCGCACGCCTCTGCGAATTTGGACTTTGGTGAAAAGACCTTTTCCTGATTTTGGAAGTTGTGATTTTCTTACTGTCAAAAATTTTTCAAGCAAAGCCATGCCTGTGAACCAAGTTAGTTTACTTCAGCAGCGGGTGTATGATTGTTATAGATTGCATGCAACTCGCCCAATTCGGCAACAATATCACGCAATTCCAGCAACAGGCGTGTTTGCAATAAACCCATTTTGTTACCTATATCATCTTGTTGAATATCAGTAACGAGATCATCCAATGATTTATTCAATTGGTTGATGAGTTTCTTCTGTTCCTCTTGCAGCGCAGGATTGGTTTCCTTACCAGAGGCAATGTGTTCGGCAATTTTTGAGGCGTAATCGCCCACATTTCGTTCCAGGTTTGCAGTCAGCTCTGAATATTTTTTCTTTGGTGGCGAGTGATGGTTCTCCACATGAATCATGATCAGCTCATTAATCAAGTGTGCACTTTGGTAAAGATCCTGCATTAAATCAAACACTAAAATGTACAGTCTGCCGGTTTGTAAATTTCCCTTTTCAATTTTCTTAACAAACTTTATAATCTTCGAATCAAATTTTTCAGTTTGAATTTTCAGCCTATCTAACTCATTTCTTAATTCGCGTAACGTACCCTGGTCTTCATTTAATAATGCACGTAAACTTTGCACAACAACCTGCCGGATGGTTTTAAGTGTTTTGGCAGTATTGTTTTTGCTTTCGCTGATGGCCTGGGGAATGCTCAGGTGTTTAACTTCCAGTAATAGGCTTTCGGCTTTTTCAGCTTTTGTTTTGCGGTTAAACACAACGTGACTGCGTATTAATAAAAACCCTGCCAATACGGTAAGGACAAGCGGCCCGATCGGATCGGTTTTATACATGATGAGCGCCAGCAACCCACTCGCCAACAACGCAACAACAGCGGTAATTAACCAACCGGCAATTACATTAATTACACCGGCAACGCGATATACTGCACTTTCCCTTCCCCAGGCCTGGTCGGCAAAGGATGAACCCATAGCCACCATAAAGGTTACGAATGTGGTACTGAGAGGAAGTTTCTGGGAAGTTCCGTAAGCAATAAGAATGCTCGCTACAACCAAATTTATGCTGGCGCGAATTAAATCGAAGGAAGCTTGATCAGCGGCAGCAGTTGCCGTGTTATCTTTTTCAAATCGGATGGAAAGATTTTTAGACCAACGCTCTGGCATTGCCTTTTCAATCAACCTGCCTGCCCACATAGCGCTGCCCACCAACGCCCTGGAAATAATGTTTGGCTTAAAGCGTTCATCACCGCCATCATCTTGTCTTCCTAATGAAACTTCTGTTTCCGTTACTTTTCTGCTTTTACTATTTGTCCATAACGTGATCACCATGATGGCCCCACCCGTAAACAACAGCCAGGATGGAGTTGTAATCTCTTCATTCAAAATTGCCATCGAAAAATCAGAAGCTGGCACTCCCGATACAACCCATGCCTGGAAGGCAACTAAGCCTGCCAAAGAAACACCCATGAAATTTACCAGGTCATTTCCTGCAAAGGCCATGGCCAATGAAAAAGTACCTAACAACACAACAATCTTCAGTGGATTGATTTTCTTCCACCACATCAGCACCTGGATGAGGATAGACCAAAAAACAATCGAAACAACTACAATAATGAGTGTATTATCTGAAATCCATCTTATCTGATCGGAAGTTATGAATGAACTGCCTTTGGCTCCCTTGATCAACAAAAAGTAAATAATAGAAGAGGTAGCCAACCCGCTAAAGACAGCGCCATATTTTTTCAACGTCTTTTTAAGTTTGAATGTGAAGATGATGCGCGCGATGTGCTGCACAACCGAGCCAAGTATGAAGGATAGAAATACCGATAAAAAGATACCCCCTATAATGGTGATGGCGCTTGAGTAGTTGATGATGTGTGGCCACGTTTCAAATCCATCACCCCGATCAAATGAAATAAGTAATCCTGTTACTAATGCTGCACCCAATAATTCGAATACAAGCGATACCGTAGTAGAAGTGGGCAATCCCATCGAGTTAAAAAAATCTAGCAGGATAATATCCGTAAGCATCACCGCCATGAATACAATGATTACTTTCTCGAAGGAGAAAAAGGACGGATTGAAAATTCCATTGCGGGCAATTTCCATCATCCCGCTCGAAAAAAGTGAACCGGCCAAAATTCCCAGGCTGGCAATAAATAATATAACGCGGAAGGAAGCCACTTTCGAGCCAATGGCTGAGTTAAGAAAATTTACTGCATCGTTACTGACCCCCACAATCAAGTCAACACCGGCAGTCAACATCAGTATGATAATAAAAATCAAATAGAAATCCATTATGATCAGGCTCAGGTAAAAATTGGGCTTAAAAATACAGAACGAAAGGTAGTCTTTTAAGGAAAGAAGTATCTTTATGCGCTATGAAGGACTTTAAAAAGTATTTTTTGATTCCCACCACCCCCGACCAGGTTTACCTTGCGTTGACCACCGAAGCCACCATTCAATTATGGACGGGCGATAAAGCCGAAATGATTGCCGAAGCGGGTACAGAATTTTCGTTGTGGGATGGAAGTATTGTTGGTAAAAACCTTGAACTCGAAAAAGATAAGCGCATTGTGCAGCAATGGTATTTTGGTGATCAGGCAGAAGACTCCATTGTTACCATTAAATTACATCAGCATGATGATGGCACTTCCATAGAACTGAGGCACACGAATATTCCCGATGCAGATTACGATGATATTGTGGATGGCTGGACGAACGCCTACTTCGGCTCGCTGCAGGATTTTTATGAAGGCGAACCGGGCGTATGAAAGTGATAAAGGAATACTAATAATCCGTTAAAGGCAGGCTTGGGATTACCTTTGATCTCTAACGTTACATCTACTTCAAACTTTGTGATGCCCCGTAAGTTAGCAATGGAATGAAGCCTGGCACGCAAACGCACCTCACTGTTTACCAACACCGGCTGATTGAACTTGAATTTTTCAATGCCGTAGTTAATCATCATTTTTATATTTCTGAATTCGGCAATTTGATCCCACAAATGCGGTACAAGCGATAGCGTTAAATAGCCATGCGCAATGGTGCTTTTAAATTGAGTCTCTGCAGCAGCACGCACCGGATCGGTATGTATCCACTGATGATCGAGCGTGGCATCGGCAAACAGATTAATTTGCTGTTGGGTAATGGTTAAGTATTCCGAAACGCCAAGTTCTTTTCCCTTATACGTTTCGAATTCTTCAAAACTGCTGATGAGTAGAGCGGCCATGGGCAATTGTTTCTTGAAAAGAAAAACACAATATAGCGAAATTCACGTATGAACAATAAACGTATAAGTTGATGATCAAATATTGTGATAATCGGAGATAAATACATCTTAACTTGTGCCTAAGTTTGGGCAATATTTTGTATGAATCAGATATTTCCCGGATCGAGCGTTAAAGAGCCCTTGCCGATAACCAAACCGGTGTTGGAACCCGGGATCGTGACCTCCATCGATCCGCAATCGCTCGAAGATTCGTATGTATATGTGCATTGTTATTTTCAAAATCAATCCAGCGAGATGCTCATTCGCGTGTGGCGCTCTACTTTTTTAATTGACAGAACTTCAGGC
>CAZNRJ010000049.1:4298-6466 GCA_964574945.1 uncultured Ohtaekwangia sp.
TCAGGCTCACGAAGCGGATTGATTCATGCCGAAAATATTACCTACGCCCCACGCTGGACCCCTGTTCCCGGAAAGGCAACGTTTTCATTTCTATTAATTTTTTCGGCCTTGCCAAAAGATTGCACAGTGTTCGATTTATTGGAAGACATCCCGCAATCCGGTGGTTTTTTTGTTTCAGGAATTAAGCGCAACGAACTGGATGTGTATCATGTGGAAATACTTTAGTTACTGGCTGCTTGTTGCTGGTTTCTCGTTTCTGGTTGTTCGGACTAATTTATTCAATACCTATCACTGACCACCGTTTACTGAATACCGATCACTGACAACTACAAGCAAACCCCTAACTTGCACTCATGCAATACCCCGTACTCGAAGTTGTTCCCCAACTCAAAGAACAATTCATCTCGCAGAAGATTCTGATTCTGCAAGCGCCACCCGGTGCGGGTAAGAGTACCATCCTTCCTTTGCAATTGCTGCATGAACGTTGGTTAGAAAATAAAAAAATAATAATGCTTGAGCCGAGGCGTTTGGCAGCGCGTTCCGTAGCCATGCGCATGGCTTCGTTGTTGGAAGAAGAAGTTGGAAAGACTGTTGGTTATCGCGTGCGATTTGAAAACATGGTGGGTACACAAACGCGCATCGAAGTGGTGACAGAAGGAATTCTCACGCGCATGATTCAAACCGACAATTCGTTGGAAGGAGTGGGGTTAGTAATTTTTGACGAGTTTCATGAACGAAGTTTACAAGCCGATCTTGCATTGGCATTATGCTATCAGGCCCAGCAAGTGTTGCGCGATGATTTAAGAATCATGATTATGTCGGCTACGTTGGATGGTGAAAAGATTTCGGCCCTGCTAAACAATGCACCTATTCTAACAAGTTTGGGCCGGCAATTTCCGATCGCGCATAAATACATAGCAGTCGATAAGAATGATCGGCTATCGGTTGCCACGGCCCGTGTTATTAAAAAAGCATTGACCGAACAACAAGGCGATGTGCTTGTTTTTTTGCCCAGTGCAGGTGAGATTAAAAGTGTTGCCGGTTTATTGGAAGCCGAAATTATTTCTGCACACGTTGTTCCGCTCTATGGCGACTTGCCTTTTAAGAAACAGCAGGAAGCAATTCTTCCTCATCCGCAAGGGCAACGAAAAGTTGTGCTTGCAACTTCACTGGCCGAAACATCGCTCACCATTGAAGGCATTACCACGGTAGTGGATTGTGGCTATGCGCGTGTTCCAAAATTTGATCCGCGCAGTGGGCTCACACGATTGGAAACCGTTCGCGTCACAAAGGATTCAGCTGATCAGCGTGCGGGGCGGGCTGCGCGTTTAGGCCCCGGAGTTTGTTACCGTATGTGGGCGGAAGCAACACATCATACATTGCAACCGATACGGCAGCCTGAAATATTGGAAGCCGATCTTGCTTCGTTTGTTTTGGAACTTGCCCATTGGGGAATACAAAACATGAATGAACTTATGTGGATTACTATTCCCCCGGAAGGGGCCGTGAAGCAGGCACAAGAATTATTACATTCATTGGAAGCTTTGGAGGACAATAAAATAACTCCGCGCGGCAAAGAGATGTTGAAGCTGCCAACCCAACCGCGCATTGCGCACATGTTATTAACTCCCCTCTCCCTTGGGAGAGGGGCTGGGGGTGAGGGACTGGTTCTCGCCACCGACATTGCAGCCGTTCTTGAAGAACGCGATCCGTTACCGAAAGAATCGGGTGCCGATTTATCGTTGCGCATTGAAGTGCTAAGAAAGTGGCGCGGTGGTGAGCGGGTATCTGCTGAGCGAAATGTATTGGAGCGCATAGAACGTTTGGCCGCTTCGTGGCGCAGGGTTTTTAAACTTGAAGTTGATAACCGAATACCAATCGACTCAGAAGTAGGAAGGTTGGTGAGTGAAGCCTATCCTGAACGCATTGCACAACAACAGGAAAAACAAAGTGTGCGTTATAAGCTGGCGAATGGAAGAGTGGCGCGATTGCCCGATCATGATCCGCTGTTGCGGGAATCGTGGTTGTCGGTAGCGCATTTGGATGCCGGAAGCAATGAAGGAAAAATATTTTTAGCTGCGCCTTTGAATGAGCGCGACCTGGTTCATCGGGCTAAAGAAGTTGAAACTATTTTTTGGGATGCCGATCGCGGAGTTGTTGTAGCATTA
>CAZNRJ010000049.1:6476-15729 GCA_964574945.1 uncultured Ohtaekwangia sp.
GTAGCATTAACCGAGAAACGAATTGGCAACACGGTGTTGTCGGGCAAACCATTAACTAAAATTCCCGAAGCACAACGAATTAAAATTTTGTGCGAAGCGCTGCGAAAGGAAGGACTGAAACTTTTGAGCTGGAGCGAGATGCAACACGAGTGGCAGGCACGTGTGATGAGCTTGCGCGCATGGCGACCCGATGAAGGCTGGCCCGATGTAAGTGATTTAACGTTAATCAATACAGCAGGCGAGTGGCTTGCTCCGTATCTTTTGCAAGTTTCCAAACGAAGTGATTTTAATAAATTGGATTTACCTGCCATCCTTGCGGGATTAATTCCGTGGGAACTTGCGAGTAAGCTGGATAAACTCGTTCCTGTAAAAATTCACGTGCCGAGTGGTTCACACATAAAACTTAAGTACCAGTTGGATGGAAATGCACCCGTGATGGAAGTGCGCTTACAGGAGATGTTTGGATTGCTGGAAACCCCGACAGTAAATGATGGCCGAACAAAAATTCTTTTACATCTGCTTTCACCGGGATACAAACCCGTGCAGGTTACACAAGACTTAAAGAGCTTTTGGCAAACAACCTATCATGCCGTTCGCAAGGAATTGCGTATGCGTTACCCTCGTCACCATTGGCCTGAAGACCCGTGGACGGCTGAAGCAGTGAAAGGGGTGAAGAAACGTTAATGGTTATATGGTTTCCTACCTTACTAATTCTAAGTATACAAAGGTTGGAACCATTATGCCCTCAATCTGTTCGATATTCTCAATATATCGAAACCCGGATAAATAGATTCTAATCCACAATTTTTTTATGCACTCTTACGAATACGAAGTATATTTGATGGCATGAAAGAAGAAATTGAAACTTTGGGAATAAGGGCCGTGAAGGAATTGCGAAGAAGGAGATTAAACCGGGGCGAATTTTTCATGATTAATGTTAACTCGCTACCACCCGACCATTGTTATTTGGAATATCCCGGTGGAACCATCAAACTTGCTACTTATGAGTCGCGAGCTAAAAATTTCACTATTGTGCGCGAACTTGAAGCCGAAGAAAGCTTCCGTCTTCGCGAAAAAATTGGTCTCGAACTAATCCATTAGGGTTGCCAGAACTGCACGTAATTACGGGCTCAAATGGAGCAGGAAAATCCTCAGTAGGCTCCGAGTATCTTCCACCACACATCAGAGAGGTTTGCAAGGTTTTTGATGGTGACAAACTTGCACTTGAGAAGGTCAAAGAATTATATGCAACAAAACTTTATAGTTACAAGGAGTCAAAAAGTTTAGCCAATGAATGGATTGGTGATTACTTCCATGAGCAAGTAAAGAATGCTATTCAAAAATCAAATCATTTTGCGTACGAGGGTCACTTTAGAGAGGAGTATGCATGGAAGGTGATTGAGAACTTTAAGAAAGTTGGCTATAGTGTTCATCTCATATTCTTTGGACTGATCGATGTTAAGCGTTCGCAAATGCGCGTGATGGAGCGTGCACTCAGTGGAGGTCATAACGTAAGCCATGCTGAGATTGACCTGAATTATTATGGAAATTTGGTGCAGCTTGATCGTCACTTTAAGATGCTTAACGAACTGAGTATTATTGATACCTCTGAGACAGCTCCTAAAGTTTTGGTGAAATTGTTGGGTGGTAAAATTGTTTTTCGAGCTGAGTACCACGACATGCCAATTTGGTTTACTGAGAATTTAGTAAATATCACAAGGCATCTATTCCCAAATATTTAAATGTCACCATTGCAATTTCGAACCCGGATAAATAGATTTCCAATCCAAGACTTAAAAACTTTTTTTAAATTTATAATTTTACAGGAGGTCAGTTACGAACCTGACTTCAATCAAAAAACAACTGATATGAATCCTAAAAATATTGAAAGAGTTTACAGAATGTCTTTTGCCGGTGTCTATCCCATGTACATACAAAAGGCTGAGAAAAAAGGCCGCACCAAAGAAGAAGTGGATGCGGTCATTTTTTGGCTGACCGGGTACAACAAAAAATCCTTGCAAAAGCAAATTGACACGAGAGTTGATTTTGAAACCTTCTTTGCGCAGGCGCCACAACTTAATCCCAATGTTTCAAAAATTACCGGAGTAATCTGTGGTGATCGTGTGGAAGAGATTGAAGACAAGCTCATCCAAAAGGCCCGGTACTTAGATAAGCTGATTGATGAATTGGCAAAAGGGAGAACGATGGAGAAGATATTGCGGAAATAGTTTTAGATTTTTTTAGACTCAAGACTGCTCTAAGCTCAGTCGCCAGATTACAGGGTTTCCAACCTTTGTAAGCGCACAAAAAGTTAAGGTTGGAAACCATTATCGCCTTTCATCCTCTCTGAAGGCAATTCTTCTTTTTTCGATTAGTAATAAAGTTTGATTTGGTTATATTTAACTACTCAATTCATTCTTATACAGAAACATAAAACTCATTTAATATGGCATCCTATTCAATCAATGTAAATGGAAAAACGCAACAGGTGGATGTGTTACCCGATACTCCCTTGTTATGGGTACTTCGCGATAGCCTGGGCCTGGTGGGTACTAAGTTTGGTTGCGGCATTGCACAATGCGGTGCATGCACCGTTCATTTAAATGGCACTGCCGTGCGATCATGCACCTTGCCGGTTTCAACTATTGGCGATAAAAAAATTATCACCATTGAAGGGCTTTCTGAAAAAGGAGATCACCCGGTGCAGCAAGCGTGGCAGGAAATTGATGTGCCGCAGTGCGGGTATTGCCAGGCAGGTCAGATTATGACTGCCAGTGCATTGCTCGCAAAAAATCCAAAACCAACGGAAGAACAAATTAGTGTTGCCATGAATGGCAACATTTGCCGGTGCGGCACTTACCATCGCATTAAAGAAGCAGTTGTATTGGCCTCATCGAAAATGAAATGATTATGGAAACGCTGACCAAAACAAACAGACGCGATTTTTTGAAGTTGGGATTAACTGCCGGGGGCGGACTCATGCTTGGGTTTAGTTGGAGCAGCACTTCTGCCTTATCGATGGAAGCCATGAGTGAAGCAACACTTGCTGCGAATGTCGACTTCAATAGCTACCTATCCATTTCACCGGAGGATGTGATCACCATCTTTTCACCCAATCCTGAGTTAGGGCAAAACATAAAAACTTCTTTCCCGATGATTGTGGCAGAAGAACTTGATGCCGATTGGAAAAAAGTAAAAGTGGTGCAAGCAAATTTGGATACTAAAAAGTATGACCGCCAGCTTACCGGAGGAAGTGGTGCCGTGCCGCATAGCTGGGAACGCTTACGCAAAGCGGGTGCAACTGCGCGACACATGCTGGTGGAAGCAGCAGCCAAACGATGGAATGTTTCTTCCGATAAATTGACAGCGAACACAGGATACGTTATTCATCCGGACGGTCGCAAATTAACGTTTGGTGAATTGGCAACGGAGGCTGCGCAAATTCCTGTTCCTACGGAGGTGAAATTAAAAGACCGGAAAGATTTTAAGATCATTGGGCAGGCGATACACAATGTAGATAATTTTGAAATGGTTACCGGCAAGCCGTTATACGGATTGGATTTCTATCGCGAAGGAATGTTGTTCGCCATGATTCAACGCCCTGCTTCGTTCGGTATGAAATTAAAATCAGTAGACGCCACAGCTGCAAAAGCCATGTCGGGCATTGTGGATGTAGTTACATTTAAAAATAATGTGGCTGTGGTGGGCAAGTCAACCTGGGAAGTTAGCAAGGCGCGCAAAGTGTTGAAGATTGAATATGAAAAAGAAGGTGACATTGAAAGCACAAGCGATCATGATCGCATCTTTAAAGAATTATTGAACAGCAAAGAAGCAACCATGCGCAGGCAAGATGGTGATGTGGCAGCAGCCTTTAAATCTGCAGCGCAGGTAATTTCGCGCGAGTATCAATGTCCGTTTCTATCGCATAGCCCGATGGAACCGATGAACTTCTTTGCGCACGTGCGCGAAGATGGTGTTGAGTTGGTAGGCCCATCACAAACCCCAGACATGGCGCGCAATGCAACCGCTACCTTGCTGGGAGTTGCCCCTGATAAAATTACGTTAGAACTCACACGCTTGGGCGGAGGCTTTGGCCGCAGGTTAAAAGCGGACTATGTATTGGAGGCAGCCGAACTTTCGAGCTTGATAAAAGCTCCCGTAAAAGTTACGTGGACGCGTGAAGATGATATGATGGGCGGAAGCTATCGCCCGGCTGTGCGTTATCGCTTTGAAGCGGCATTGGATGCAAAAGGAAACATGGTTGGCTATAAGCTGCGCGGGGTAGGGATTAATGCGGGCAACCCAACGCGCGAAGATAATTTTCCGAGCGGGGCTGTTGAGAATTTATTGATTGATTCCATTGAACATAAATCGCCCATCACTACCGGTGCATGGCGCGCACCCATCACAAATTTTCTCGCTTTTGCGGAGCAAGCTTTTTTAGATGAGGTTGCCTTGGCCGCCAAGAAAGATCCGGTTCAGTTTAGACTTGAGTTGCTGGAGAAAGCAAAGTAATCGCCCACAGGTGCTGTTAAGTACGACATTGATCGTATGGAGGCAGTTATAAAACTGGCGGTTGAAAAATCGGGCTGGGGGCAGAAGAAAAATTTAGCGCAGGGCTTTAGTGTGTATTTCTCGCACCGCAGCTATGTAGCGCAGGTAGCGGAGATTGAAATGAAAAATAAAATGCCCGTGTTGAAAAAAATGTATGCCGCTGCCGATTGCGGAATAGTCATTAACCAAAGCGGTGCGCGCCAGCAGGTAATGGGCGGTATGGTGGATGGCCTCGGCCATGCGCTGTACGGACAACTTACCTTTAAAGACGGTGCTGCCGAGCAAAAGAATTTTAATAACTACCGCCTCATTCGCTACAACGAAGTGCCCGAAGTGGAAGTGCACTTTGTGGACAATGGCATAGACCCAACCGGCTTGGGCGAACCGGCCTTACCACCAACAGGGGGTGCTGTGGCCAACGCAATTTTTAAAGCCACCGGCAAGCGTTTGTACAACCAGCCGTTCCTGAAACAGGAAGAGATGAAAGGGGTGACGCTGGGGGAGAAAATGTAGACGTATTAGTGATTACAAAAAAAATATCTGCTATTCTCAACTTATTTTAATGAAAAAGGAGGTTTTCTGCCTCCTTTGATATATTGGAAATATCAACAATTGCTGATATTTAGGCGTTGCCAGCCATAACCTTGGACAGAGCAGACAATAGTATAAAGAAATGACGGACGAGAAATCAAAGAATAGATTTTGGATTATTGCTTTGTTGACACTTGTAGTCTTGACAATTACAACGACTATTGCAGATGTCTTTGACTCTGGACTATTTATCATACCTTCAATGCCTGGTTTTATAATTTATGTTTTAGTGACGGGTGACATACATGGTTGGCAACCAGGACCAATTGGACAAGCTGGAAGAATTATCGTGACAACTTTGGGGTCATGGATATTTTGGACTCCGCTGATTTATTGGATATATAAGAGAAGATTGAAAAAGAAAAATATCGGTTGACGGTTAACGGCTTCTTCCTAGCAGAATCTCGCTTCACACTCCGCGATTTGATGGATTGAAAATATTTAAAAATTAGTTTTTCAATTGGAGATCATTGTGAGAAGACTCGAAGAATTGGTAATCATAAGTAATGGCTCAATTGTTCTTTCAAATTATTAAAGCTATGAAACCAACCCGCCTTATACTTTTTAGCATCACATTGTTTTGTTCAATTCTGTTTTTTATTAAGTGTAGTAATGAGAGTATTGATCACTATTCATTGGACTCTGTTTTTAGTACGGTACTAACTGATCCGGTAGATTCAATGGTAGCGTTAAATATTTGTCACTATGTCAAATCTGGCTGGAGCTCCATTTTGATTATTAAGCCCTATACTGATGTGTCAGAACAATTTGTTCTAAAGGAATTAAAGAATTTTTCAAAGGTTAAATCAAAAATTAAAGATATTGAGCTTGGAGACCAGGTTGCTGCCTGCTTTTCGTGAATGATGAAAAAGTAATTGGATATGGGGAAGTAAGCCGAAGCCAGGTTGATTTTACGACTTTGCCGGGCACGGGTAACAGTGAAGTGAGTGTATTAAAAAGGGAATCTTGCGACAGGTTGTTTCTCAAAAACGGGCATTTAATCATTGTAAATTACCAAGCTAAAATAGTGGACACATGAAAAAGATACAATTTCGATTCTTCTTCATTTTCTTTTTGCTGATTATTAGCCCGTGGTATTTGTTGTATGGAATACCAGGGATTTCGTATCTGCTTGACTTTTATTACGAAGGTGAAGTATGGATTGTCGGACTCTTTAACGAGTATTTGTTAAATGTCAAAGACACCTTGAATGAAAAGGGTGGCGGCAGTGGAGACACATCATACGCCTGGGCTCAATTTTATACCTGCCTGATTTTATCATTTCTCGGGTGTATAACATGGACATTAATTGACAGAAAGAGACAAGACAATTACAACACTCTTGATTTTTGGTTAGGAAATATTATCCGATACTATCTCGCACTTGTTTCATTTAGTTATGGAATCATTAAACTATTTGCATTACAAATGCCATTCCCAAATTTAAGTCAGTTGGCCACGCCCCTTGGAGATTATTTGCCTATGCGGTTGTCATGGATGTTTGTTGGGTACTCGACCCCGTATCAAATATTTTCAGGCGTGATGGAAACTATTGTGGGCATACTTCTTTTGAACAGAAAGACTGTAACACTCGGAGCATTACTTGGCATCGGTGTATTTACTAATGTCTTTATGCTTAATCTCAGCTATGATGTCCCTGTAAAACTATACTCCATGCAGTTGCTTATCTGCTGCATATTCTTGACCGTGAGAGACTGGAGAAGATTATTAAATTTCTTCTGGCGTAACAAAGATGCGGAACCGACAACTTTATATGATATTGATTTAAAGAAAAAATGGCAAAGAATTGCAAGGATAGTGTTCAAAATTGGTTTTGTTATTGTATTCGTTGCGATTCCATTCAATGAATCATGGACTATGTACAAAGAAGAATCTAAGAAAGGAGAATTAAAACCAATCAAAATCGGAATCTATGATATCAAGACGTTTGTAAAAAATAATGACACAACAACCCTTTCAAATGATGATGAAATGGCATGGAAAGATTTTATATTTGACAAAGGTGGTATGGGAAGTATAAACACACTGGACACGTTATTTAGACAACGTTATCGCAGAGGATATTTTACATATCAGCCTGACTCGGTAACAGAAACCATCGTATTTAAAAAATATACGACAGACTCAACAAACTTATTTGAAATGAAATATAAAATCGTGGACGAAAGAACCATAGAGTTATGGGGGAAATTAAATGCTGACTCATTGCGTTTTGAACTTCAAAGGAGTAACAGGCATTTTCAATTGGCCGAGAGACAATTTCATTGGATTTCCGAATCAAATAGATAACTGTGATAAATTAATAATGAAATGGCGCCTGATTCTATAAAAAAGTATTGGCCATCAGGGCTACTCAATGGTTAACTGTAACAATTCACGATTAACTTTAACACCAGGATAATCATCATAGACAGTTTTAGGATCATTCTTTTTCCGTATTTTAATGGGAATAATTTAGTAGCGCATTTCATGAAGACCCGATTCCTGAGGTTGTTATTGTTCATGCATATTTTGAGCCTGCATGTTGCAGCTCAAACCCCAACCCAACGGATTGCCGGAGTAGTACTGGATAAAGTAAGCCGTCAGCCGCTGCCTGGCGCAAATGTATATATTGTCCTTAATGAAGATAAGTCTGTCATAATTGGTTCGGAGAGCGACCAGGAAGGACGGTTTATATTGGAGAAGGTTCCTGTGGGTCGTCACTATTTGCATTGCAGCTATGTTAGTTACGAGAATTGGACCTCACCCTACCTGGAAGTTACATCGGCAAAACAATTAAATATTTCCATAGAGTTATCAGAAGCCATTACTGTGGGCGATGCTGTTATAGTGATGGCCCAACGCACCCCGAGCGAAGCCAATAATGAGTTTAGCTTGGTAAGTGCACGTTCGTTTACATCGGAAGAAACACAACGGTTTGCAGGAAGCATAAATGACCCGGGCCGAATGGCGCTAAGTCTGCCGGGCACTCAGATTTCAACCCAGGATAACGAGAATACGATTGTCGTGCGGGCGAATTCCCCAATTGGTTTGAGCTGGCGACTTGAGGGTGTTGAAATTCCCAACCCGAATCATTTTGCTGAAGCCGGATCGAGCGGGGGAGGGATCAGCGCACTAAGTATTTTTGTGTTGGGCACTTCTGATTTTTATACCGGGGCATTTCCGCCCGAATATGGCAATGCACTTGCCGGGGTGATGGACCTTAAGTTTAGAAAGGGTAGTCGCGACAATCGGGAGTTCCGGTTTCAGGTGGGGTTGATTGGATTGGATTTTGCTTCCGAAGGCCCAATCTCCCGAAAGAAAAAATCCGCCTCTTATCTCTTCAATTACCGGTACTCAACGTTAGGCCTTTTAAGTAACATGGGTGTTAATGTTGTGAATCCTTTAACAAGCAATTCGTTTCAGGACCTATCATTCAATCTCTATTTTCCGGTTAACAAAAAAACCCACGTAACCTTTTTTGCATTTGGAGGCGCCAGTTCTGAAAATAAGAAACCTGAAAAAGATACCACAAAGTGGGAAAGCTACAACGAAGTTTATTCCTACGATTTTTATACCAAGCTGGGCGTTGCGGGGTTAACGTACACGTATTTGATCGATGATAAATCATATCTGTATGGAGTTGTAAGCGTGGGCGCGAATGACATCAAGTCTTCTGATGATACGGTAAACACTGACTTTATTAAAACCCGCATTAGAAATGAGAGTTACCTGAATGGGCGCATTAACACAGCCTGGTCATACAATCGTAAATTAAGTCAATCAACCAACCTTAAGACTGGATTTCAGGCCAGCCGGTTATTCTACAATGTTTTTAGAAACGATTACGATGATGTGATTTCTGATTTTCGATTGCAGATGGAGGGCGATGGCAACACCTGGCTTATGCAACCTTACGCAGTTATTCGATCGCAACTCAACTCAAGGTTAACTGTGCAGGCAGGGCTCAATAGTATGTACTTTCACTATACAAAGGATTTTGTTTTGGAACCACGGGCCGGGCTTCAGTTGAAGTTTCCAAAGGGTTCGGTGGATTTAGCCTATGGTTTACATAGCCAGGTATTGCCCTTTCAAACCTACGAGGCAG
>CAZNRJ010000050.1:0-11833 GCA_964574945.1 uncultured Ohtaekwangia sp.
AGATCAATTGCAATGTCAACAAGATTCTTCTCTTCAGGTTTCAGGTTAGCCATAATACTATGTTTGTCGGGTTCAGTTTACGCTCAGGATAGGGAACTGGTAGGGAAAATCATCGATCAAAACAATAAGATTTTGCAAGGCGCCAACATAATATTAAAAGGTACACCCATTGGAACTGTTTCCAACAACAATGGAGAATTTAAACTTATCTCTAAACATGAGTCTATCACAGTCTTAGTTGCTTTGATTGGATACAAGGAGTTAGAGGTACCAATCAATTTTAAACACAATGCATACTTTCTGGAAATAACTTTGATCCCTTCGGGGCGTAAGTATAAAAAACTAAAAAGTTCTGCACGCGTTACTCCATCCATCACAAAGCAGTAAGAATTATTCCTCTATCTCAAATTTTTTAGGGTCAATAAATGTGTTTAAAGAAATCTGAACTATATCAGACGAGTAAAAAACGGAATTGTTCTTTTTCTTTAACTCAGAAAAAGATATCAAAACGTTTTCAACTCTCTTATAATTATAAACCTTCGTTAGAGTAGGACTTTCTTCATCAGTAGGAGAATTATTCCAATACTCCAACAAGAATGTTGTCGAATTAAAATAAAAGTGCCAAGTCAATCCTTTTGTAACTACACGTAAGTTGTAACATTGAACACTATCTATTTTCTCAATACCCGTTAACCTTATAGATTTGCTTCTTTGCACCGTATGTTTAACCATTACGGGCTCAAACTCAAAATAGGGTTCATATGGTCCATTATCACCCAGTTCCATTGGTGGCATATTCTCAAGAACAAAAACTCGTTTCTTGCCGACATGATATAAACTAGATACCTTGAGAGAATTTGAAAATACTTCGATAAGACTTGAGTCTGGCCAAATTCTATAAATAAACGCTTTTGATGGCTCACTTTGAACTGACAGTCCATTTCCATCATAACGATTTTGATCATAAAAACTACTCTTTTCTATCCATGCTGATTTAATTTTTTCCCAGTTTCTAAAATCACCAAAAGAAACGGTGTCATAATATTTATTTAATAATTCCGTTGGCGTTTGAGCCGCCAATGTCTGAATAGTCAATACCAGCAGCACACCTACAACTTGATTTCTCGAAATAAACATAGATCGCCTTTCAGAAGTCATGAGTTAGCACAGATTATATAATCACTATTAATATTAAGAAAACATTTCTAAACAATCCAGCTTTGGTAAGAACAACCACTTCTGCCCTTGACAGTCTTTAATTCGAATCTGTTTAGCTCGAATTTCTTAAACGTTGCCAGTACATTTTCATTTGTCTTTTTGGATTAAGTTAAATAATAAACTAGCTGATATGATGTTTGTTGTCCCTTTCGGGTACTGATAGACCTGTATAGGTATACATTGATTGAAGTGAATCAAATTTGTCACGAATCTTGATTCAATGTTGTTATTCCTAAAAATAATCTCTTCGAATGGAACTAACAGTCCATCAATTTCTCTATAATCATTCAATGAAGTTACCGGATCCCCAGGGTTTCCACGTGAGTAGCCTTCAAGGTAGTATGTGCTTGTATTAATGTATTTATAGTGTCGGTTGCCATCAACATAAAGTGCCATGCTATAACATAACACCTTTTTATCTCCTGCAATAAATTCAACTGTTCCTTCAAGTTTAATTGAGTCTGCATTTAACATGAAAGTTGGTTCGCCTAGTCGTGCATATTTTGCGTAAACTGGAGCGTAAAAATCAAATGATTCCGGTGGGCCACCTTTAACTTGACGCCAATAATTTTCTCCATTAAAACAAGTGCTGGAGGAATCTCCATCTAAGGAAATGGAAATCCAGCGGTCATATACTTGATTATTTTTAATTGATGCGATCTTATAAATAGTTTTCCCCTCCGGATACTCTTTCATTGATAACACAATGCTTTGCATAGCAGCCCACTTTTCAGCTCCGCCCATTGCTTTCAAATAGTTATGCACTATTTGTTCAGCAGTCTGGGCAATTGAGGTCAATCTTATCAAACTTAAAAAAAAGATGATTAATGCCTTTAATGGAATTGAGAATTTGATAGCAAATAGATGCCATCCCTTGTCATCTGTCATAGTCATTCCTATTTCTATTTTTTTAACCCTCCCAATAGCAGTTCAATTAATTAGTACCGATTATCAACAGTAGTTACAAAACCAACATAATGGCAAAGGAGGCTTAAGATTTCGTTAACTTTATATCTATTCCGTAGATAACTTCAACAATGTATTGTAAAGACGTGGATCAGATGGGCGAGGCGCATCAGGAGAAAAAATGTTTCCCTTCTTGTCAATAATGATATATTTTGGAATAGCCTGTAAAGCGAATAAGTCCTTGAGCCTTGAGTCCTTCTTGAACAAAAAATGTTGACTTGGATCAAACTTTAGCTTGTTAGCTGCTCTTATCCAGGAATCTTTATTCTGATCTAACGATACATATAGAAATGTTACATCCTTATTTTTTAAAGAATCTCTCAAACTTGCCGAGTGGGGCATCTCCTGAAGACACGGCCTACACCAACTAGCCCAAAAGTCAATGTATATTACCTTACCTTTGCTTATCTCCATAATTTCTTTCCATGTTACATCAGTGCCATTATGAGATACTAATTTTTCATTTGACAATGTGATCATATCATTTGTCAAGTTGTTAGGAATTAGGCGAATCAAGTATTCGCGGTAATCCGACATAGGATATTCTCCCAAAAACGTTTCTGCACTTCGTTGAAAATCAGGCAATCCTTTACCCGTATATTTTTTAAGAATAAGAAACATTAGAAATTCTCTTGACTTTCCTGAAAAATTAATTTTTGCATTCGTAAACATCGATATAAACTCCTCGCTTGTGTTGAGTGAACTTTTGGATAAGTATCTACAATAGTTCCAAAGCACCAATTGGTATGAATTTAAGTGTATTTGTGAATCATCGAATACACCCTCCATTCCATTGCTAAGTACTGTATAATATTCAGCCGGAAGATTTTCAAAGTTATAACCAGCCGAATCCTGAGCCACATAAAATGGAAACAGCAGGCTTATAATATACTTCTGATGAATGAGCTTTTCTGATGTGATTCGATATTCATCGGAAATTGGATGTGCCTTTCCATAGTCTTCAATAAACAGTTTCCTATTTAAGTATGTGGCTCTAATTCGATTAACTATATACATTATATCAAGCCGACTTGAAATAGTAAGTCCCAAATTTTCAGGGGTTACGAAGCCAAGTGCTTTTTCCATTTCATCAAGAATTTTCAGATCGCCATTTCTATGATTATTGCTTCGAAAGTCAAATCCGCCATCTCCATTATTGTAGACCATGCAAGTATCCCCTGGATAAAGTAAGACAGGGCTCGCCTCCATAAGACCTCCCATTGTAAGAATCACCAATACTGGTACATCTGTATTTATGACAAAGCGATTTAAATAATTACCTATAGAGTCTTTTTGCCTCAATTTTATTGAATTCTCAAGATCGTTAAAGTCGTTACCGTAGAAAAAACCAAAAAATTTAAAATCGCCATTATTTTCTATCACAATGGAGGATGATTTCTCTATGCAAAAAGCAGGAATGAATGAACTCAGAAAAATTATAAGACACGTTGATCGCATGAATATTTTAGTATAAAGTTAAATCTATCTTTTATCATGGTTTCCAAAAAAACGGATATCCCCTTGAGAATCTAATTAGTTTTATTTAACTCTATACAAACAAACAATTAAAAGAACTCAATGAAATACCCGTTAAAAAATTGAAGCCAAACATCATTGAGTGCAGTTCACTTCACAAGATGTTGCCCCCATTCCACCAGTGTACATACTACAAAGATTAGAGCCATACGTTTCATCACAGATGCTTTGATTAGGCCCTGAGCACTGTCCAATGTTCACAAAGCCTGAACCATCAGGAAAACCGACATTTACTGAACACCAAATCTCCATACCACCCTTGATTTCCCTTAGGGTCTCATTTTTAATTTTGAATTCTACGAAATCAGCAATTTTCATAATACTTTGGATGATTAAATTACCTACTCTATTCGCTTTTCGGTATCCGCGGTAAACTTTTGAGCTAGCCTTCAAAAATTCACATGACTAAGGTAAGTGGAGCCATTCCGATAATACCGGAACGGAATAAATTCTTCAAAATAATATTGACCGCCCCGCAATTCATGCTGTCTTGGGCTATCTAAATTGCCAAATTTTTAAAATAAACTCCTTTTCATTCCGAGTCATTGGAGGGGTCGTAACTACATTCCAAAGTCTTAGAAAAAGAATTGGAAATTCTTTACTCTTCTCAGAATTAGATAACTCAAATTCAAGGAATGGTTCTTCATATTCATTGTATTGGTTCACAGGTTTATTCTTTATAGATAAAGAAATCCTTATTCACAACAACATTGAACGTAAGCTCAATTATTTTCTCCTTGCTGAAGAGAATGTTTTGATAATAAGACATGCGCAATAAAGGAGTATTTAACCCTTGAATTACTTTGTAGTCACTATAAACAACAGAAAGGACGGGTTTGATTCCATAGTACCCTTTTAAAAGTCCCGACTCTACTGAAAACATAAAATTCGTATTAGGTTCATCATCCGGTGTGTAGGGACCAATTAATTTATGACAAACTTCACCCCAAAAGATTTCTTTTCCGCCATACTTTATTCTCCGCCCTTCAAAACTTTTCAGTAAACTCAATCCAATATGAATTACCGGATACATTTGATTCACCATCGGATCAATAAAAAATCTACCATCGATTAACATACCGCTTCGATCATGATTACGAAAGTATATGCTTTTTGAATTAAGACTTGTGATTTCCCCTCGTTCAAAAACAGGTAGTAGCCGAGTAATTGAGTGAACTGTGGGCAAGGAGCCAATTGTAATATCGGTCACGCCATGCGAGGTGTTTAAATAGCTATCATTAAATTTAATCTCTTTAACTTCATAAGATGACGTAATGGTTCGTAGGACATCTTGACCACCTAACGCTCTAAAATAATTGTTCATCACAAACGCCACCGAATCCTGTGAATAGGTAGCTAATGGCCCTAATAAACTAACAAATAGAAGGAAAATTAATCTCATCATAAGAATGTAGTGGGGATACTACCCCACTACTAATTTAACAAAACATAGCCAGACACTGATTAGTCTGACTGTTAACGCAACTATTGTAGTCGCAATACTGACTATTTGTACCGCACGAAGCTGCGCATGCAATAAATGCTGAATGAACACAGTCAGTACATACATTTCCTCCCTTAATCCGCTTTTGACACTCTCCCGAAAGTTGGAAGGATTTAAAGGCAATTAAGTTTTTCATATAATAATTATTAAAAACAACCTACTCATTCGCTTTTCGGCATCCGCGGTAAACTTTTGAGCTAGCCTTCAAAAATTCACATGACTAAGGTAAGTGGAGCCATTCCGATAATATCGGAACAGAATAAATTCTTCGAAATAATTTTGTCCGCCCCGTAATTCCTGCTGTCTTGGGCTATCTAAAGTACCAATTTTTAAAATAAACTCCTGTTGATCCCGACCTTAGTTTAATATACCCCCTTTCTATACCAAATAGAATTAACAATAGGATAGGGATTGTTAAGCTCAATCCTTAAATCGATTTCTAAAGAATATTTTTGGTACATCATCATTGTTTATCCTAAAAACTTTTGAATTACCAAGCCATTCAATTACATCAGAGGACGATGGGTCGAATCGAATGGTAGATATGACTATCATTAATATTAAATATATATTAATCTAATCCAGGTAACTCTCGATAACCGGATGCAATTCGTTGTAGATGTACGTTTCTGCCCGTTCATCCAGATAACCACCTGATGATATTTTTCTTACAATACCACCTTTGTCAACAACCATACTCGTTGGCCAGCCGAATATATCAATACAATATGATATTGCTATTTTATTGGTAGACGCCACTATATTGAAATTAAATTGTCTTTTATCAAGGAAGCGAGCCAGTTCTTGGGCATCATCTTTCGCAAGGGCAATAAAAACAACATCCTTTCCCTTAAATTCATCAACTAATCTATTAAGTGCAGGCATTTCTGTAATACAGGGTGCGCAAGAGGTGAACCAAAAGTTAATGACAACAACTTTGCCACTTAATTCAGCTAGTGAAATTGGTTCCCCACTAATAGTCTTGACGATAAAATCCGGAGCTTGGCAGTCTAATAAACCTTCCTTAATAATGTTATTGCGCTCGGGATATTTTACTCCTGTTTTCTCCAGTTCATTTAATCGCTTGTCTGCATCGCTAAAGCATCCTTGACATAGAACGGTGGTTAAGGGATAAAAATTTAACAAAAAAAGTAACCAATATTTATTCATACCAAATCATTATAATTTTAACTTTTAAAAAAAGAGAAAATAGATAGCTGTTTATAGCTATCTATTTTCTCTTATGTCTTTTATTGCTCCATTTCCCACTCACAAGAAGCCATATAGCCTGAGCCGTCTGTGGTCGAAACTCTATGATTACACATGATTGGTAATCCACCACCCGGGTCAATATCTTGATAAGAATTCAGACCATCTTGTCTACAGCCAACTACTGTCCAAACGACACCACCAATAACCTTACTCTTCTGCAAATCGGATAACTCAAATTTCTTGAATGACTCTAATAATACATCATTTTTCATATTACTCGTATAGTTTTTTTCCTACTCATTCGCTTTTCAGTATCCGCGGTGAGTTCTCGAGCTAACTTTCAAAAATTCGTAAGACCAAGATAATCGTAGCCATTCCGATAATACCGGAACGGAATAAATTCTTCGAAATAATTTTGTCCGCCCCGTAATTCCTGCTGTCTTGGGCTATCTAAAGTACCAATTTTTAAAATAAACTCCTGTTGATCCCGACCTTAGTTTAATATACCCCCTTTCTATACCAAATAGAATTAACAATAGGATAGGGATTGTTAAGCTCAATCCTTAAATCGATTTCTAAAGAATATTTTTGGTACATCATCATTGTTTATCCTAAAAACTTTTGAATTACCAAGCCATTCAATCACATCAGAAGATGATGGATCAAACTGGATGGTTGACAGGACTATCATTATATATGACTAATCCAGGTATTTCTTGATTACCGGACGCAATTCATTATCAATATGGGATTCACCCTGCTTGTCAATAAAACCACTTGATGCTATTTTTCTTACAACACCACCTTTGTCAACAACGATACTCGTTGGCCAGCCAAATATACCAACACAATATAAGTCTGCTATTTTATTTGCAGAAGCGACAACTTTGAAATTGAATTGTCTTTTTGCTAAGAAACTAGCCAATTCACTTTCATTATCTCTTGCAAAGGCAATAAAAACAACATCGCGCGCTTTAAATTCTTCTACTAACCTGTTAAGCGCAGGCATTTCTGTAATGCACGGTGCGCAGGAAGTAAACCAAAAGTTAATAACTAAAACTTTGCCATTTAATTCGGCCAGGGAAATAGGATCTCCAGAAATAGCCTTAGCAATAAAATTTGGAGCTTGGCAGCCCAATAAACTCTCTTTAATCATTTCATTGCGCTCCGGAAATTCTACTCCCGAATTCTCCAATTTTGCTAGGCGCTTACGAGCATCGTCAAAACAACCTTGAGAAAAAGCAGTCGTTAGTAGACAAAAATTTAACAAAATCAGTAACCAAACTTTATTCATTTTCTATACGTTAAGCAAATTGAAATTGATAGCACAAAATACACATTCCCTTTTTGAAATGCCTTACTTCAGTGTAACCCGATTGTCTCTACCTCCCGTATGCCTTTCGTAGTCAACTGAATGTGACGGTTTTTTGCCTTTGTTCTGAAATCCTGGAATATCTCCAGTATGTCATTGTCGATATACACGCTGTTTGCCCCGTTTATTTCAACGACAGAATATTCAGGGATGCTCTCAAGCAATTCAACAAACCTCTTCTTGTTCAGGAAACTCACGTTCAAAGCCAGGTCAATGTTAAAATGTTTTGTGTGACCTTCCAGCCGCTCATGAACAGTGTAACCTGCGCGGTACGTGTGCTTGACAAGAAAGTAGATGGCGTATGCTATCCCGATCAGAACACCAATCAGAAGATCGGTAAAAAGAATAGCAACAACAGTTACAATGAAGGGGAGAAATTGTTCAGGTCCTTGCTTATAGATTGTCCTGATCATTTTGGGTTTTGCAAGATTATATCCTGTGCGAACCAATATCACGGCCAAAACACAATAAGGAATGTACTGAACCAATGAAACTGCAAAAAGCACAGTCAATAATAGCCACACACCATGAAGGAATGACGACAATTTTGTTTTTGCCCCGGCTTCTGCGTTGGCAGAACTTCTTACGATGACCGATGTTATGGGAATACCTCCAACAGCCCCGCTGATAAAATTTCCAACACCCTGGGCAATCAATTCCCGGTTTTGTGGTGTAACGCGATTTTGCGGATCAATTTTGTCAATGGCTTCAATGCTCAGTAATGTTTCAAGCGTTGCAACCAGGCAGATGATCACAGCATATTCCCAAATATTGCTGGTGCTGAATAGTGCACTGAGATAGGGGAACTTCAACTGCCCCAAAACATCGTTTGGTATGGTTACAAATTGTGAAGGCTCAAGGGCGAGCGATGGAATGAAAGATTGAAAGAAAAGAGCGATCAGTGATCCAATCAATACAACAATGAAGGATGTGGGCAGAAACGAAATCTTTGTGGCCATGATTCTCTTCCACCCGATCAGCAACAGAAGCGAAGCACCTGAGATGACTATAACTCCGGTAGAAGTCCGCTCATATAGCCCGGTGATGTGTTCAAACCCATGGTGAATGGTGAGCACATTGAATAGCTCTTCCTGCCAGAAATCCGGCTGGTCATAACCAATGAGCAAAGGAATTTGTTTGCTGATCAAAATAATACCGATAGCTGCCAGCATCCCCTTTATAACAGATGAAGGTATAAAATGTGTAAAGCCCCCAAGTTTGAAAATGCCGAGCAATACCTGCAGCAGACCTGCAATGGAAACAGACAGGAAGAAGATTTCTATTGCGCCTAATTCTGTAATAGCGGTTGCACAGATCGCTGTCAGTCCGGCTGCAGGGCCGCTTACACTCAGCGGGGATTTACTGATGATGGAGATAACCAAACCGCCAATGATACCGGATAAAAGACCGGTATAAACCGGGGCCCCGGAGGCCAGGGAAACTCCTAAACAAAGTGGCAGGGCAACGAAGAAGACCGAGATGCTCGACTTGAGATCATGCTTTAAGAATGACAGGAAATAAAACTCGTTCTTTCTTGATGTGATGCTCATATGATCCGGGTTTACCAGGATTTTTCTAAAAGCTCCAGTGTATCCGTTCCATTGCAGGCAGCTTCACAATCACACGTTTGGATCGATTGACCTGGCTGCTTCGGGATACTTTGTTTTACTGCTTTGAAACTTTATTTGTCATCGAAATAAATTCCCCGATAAAAGCTTCTGCTATTCTACGGTAACGCTCTTGGCTAAATTCCGGGGCTGGTCAACGTTGCACCCGCGCATCACTGCTATGTGGTACGATAATAATTGAAGCGGCACCACGGAGATCAACGGCATCAGCGATTCAGTTACATGAGGAACTTCAATTACAAATTCACTCATCCTGGGGATTTGTGTATCGCCTTCTGTAACAATTGAAATCACCCGGCCTTTGCGCGCCTTTACTTCCTGAATGTTGGAGACTACTTTTTCGTAGGAACTATCTTTTGTAGCAATAAAGGCTACCGGCATGTCTTCATCAATCAACGCAATGGGGCCGTGTTTCATTTCGGCAGCCGGATACCCTTCGGCATGGATATAAGAAATCTCTTTCAGCTTCAGGGCGCCTTCAAGTGCAACCGGAAAATTATACCCCCGACCGAGATAAATAAAATTGGTTGAATCTTTAAACTCATTTGCGATGAGCTTAATCTGGTTGTTAAGCGCCAACACCCTTTCTACTTTGGCAGGAAGGTTTTCCATCTCCACCAAAATCTCATTGAATTTCTGTTCGGTGATCGTTCCTTTTTTCTGGGCAACAATCAACGCAATCATATTAAGCACGGTAAGCTGCGCGGTAAATGCTTTTGTGCTCGCTACCCCTATTTCCGGGCCGGCATGCGTGTAGGCACCTGCATGAGTAGCCCGTGGTATGGATGAGCCAACCACGTTACACACTCCAAAGATGACGGCACCTTTTGATTTTGCCAATTCAATGGCAGCTAACGTATCGGCTGTTTCCCCTGATTGCGAGATAGCAATCACTACATCGCCTTCGCGGATGATTGGGTTTCTATATCTAAATTCTGAAGCGTATTCAACTTCAACAGGTATCCGGCAAAACTCTTCAAAGAAATATTCAGCCACCAACCCCGCGTGCCACGATGTGCCGCAGGCAATAATAATAATACGATCGGCCTGAACAAGTTTATTCAGGTATTCGCGCAAGCCGCCTAAAACCAACCGGCCCGAAACGGAATCCAACCTGCCGCGCATACAATCCTTGATGGATCGCGGTTGCTCAAAGATTTCCTTGAGCATGAAATGCTCGTAGCCACCCTTTTCAATTGCTTCCAGCTCCATGTCAACAGTTTGTACGTAAGGGGTTAATGGCAAATTGGACGTGTCCTTGATGGTGAGTTTACCATCATTGATGATGGCAATCTCCTGGTCGTTCAGATAAATAACTTCATTGGTGTATTCAATAATGGGGGTTGCATCGGAGGCCATAAAGAACTCACCACGTCCAACACCTAACACCAACGGACTTCCTTTTCGGGCAGCTATCAATAAGTTGGGATCGTTAAAAGACATCACAACAATCGCGTAAGCGCCAACTACTTTTGTGAGCGCCAGCCGAACTGCTTCTTCGATGGAGCAATTTTCATTGTCCTTGATATCTTCAATGAAGTGAATAAAAACCTCGGTATCTGTTTCGCTAAGGAACGTATGTCCCTTTCTTAGCAAGTCTTGCTTTAGCGCAGAATAATTTTCAATGATCCCGTTGTGGATGATTGCCAGGTTTTTGGTTGCTGAATAGTGAGGGTGGGCATTTTCATCGTTGGGCTCGCCATGGGTTGCCCAACGGGTGTGGCCCATCCCGATTTTACTATTCAGGTTTTGACCTTTGAGGAAAGATTCCAATTCGGCAACCTTCCCTTTCTTTTTGTAGACATTCAACCCTCCATTTAAAAGTGCAATCCCTGTGCTGTCGTAACCCCGGTACTCAAGACGCTTTAACCCTTTAATGATTACTTCGTGAGCTTGGCGATGGCCAACGTAGGCAACAATTCCACACATAGTTTGCTAAGGATTTTCGGTGACTAATGGACGGGTATAATATATTTTTAACTTGATATTATCCTTTGGGAATATCGTACGGTTAACTGCCTTTCCGTTTGAGCTTGGCGGATTGGCAGGTACTAAGGCCCAATACGGGGATTGACTTTGCTTTGCATCAAATAATTTTTGAAAAAACAAAGTTGGATACCCTATATAGGTTTTATCTGTGCTTGAATAAGGAAGGGAGAATAATCCACCGGTGTCATTTGCGGCATAAAGTTTATTTACATCAGAGATTACCAACGAACCACCAAACGCTATAAAATCAAGTGTATCCTGGCTACCGGTAATAGTCCTGTAATGATTATTGTTTTTCATCATGGCCATTGATAAACTACCCGGAGCGACATATTCGTCTGTTGGATCAACATTCGTTATGGATAGCTCAGCAGAATTAACCATTATGTTGGGAATGGTATCCATGTA
>CAZNRJ010000050.1:11843-13506 GCA_964574945.1 uncultured Ohtaekwangia sp.
TAATAATGGAGGTTCCGTTTTGTAAGTACCTGTTATTGCCCGGGTCAAAATCGCTATAAAATGAATTGAGCCCCGCCAATTCCGTTCCTGAACGATTGGCCGAGATTTGCGAAAAAGCAACTAAGTTGGCCAAAGAAAAGTTAATTGTTTTCTTAACATCAACTTCATGATAATAAACTGTCAATACGGTATTTGCATCAAAATTATTGATACCAAAAATTTTATCAGCCTGTGAGGGTACAATCGCTAATCCTTTAAACTCCTTTGTAAAATAGCTTATGTCAGTAAAAAGTGTGTCCTCCGGGCTAATGGCACCAAATAAGCGCTGACCAAAACTGTCGTTCAATCTAACCCTGGTAGTTAGGGTTGAATCGGTAGTTGTATTTTCTATTTCTTGTTTAAAATAGTCTGCATTTACCCTTGCCTCAACTGTACCGAGTGGGGTCCGGGATATGGTTACAGGGGTGTTGAAAAAATAATCATCCTGAAAATTAAGAACCTGTGTAATTTCATAAATGGCCAGGGATTGAGTAGTTTCACCAGGTGTTCCGTACGCATAAAAATCGTACCGCCAGGTAAGAACGATTGAGTCGTATTCTGATGTTGAGGTAAGTGTTGGAAAACTAAGTGGCCTGAATTGTGAAAACGCAGTGGATTGAATAGTTCCAAACACCGGATCTACATAGTTACCAACAAGGAGCCTTTTTAGTTCCTGCTGATCTGGTAAAACTGACGTGCGCAATGAGTCCATCCAAAGCACACTGCTTGCGACAGGGATTTCCGCATAGAAGACCTTGAACCTTTGCTGGTTGCTTTTAAACCCTAAAAAATTAAGGTCTTCTTCGCACGAAAATAAAATGACAACAAGAGAGAGAAGGATGGCGCTCTTAGCCCACCAGCTCCGTATATAGGTTATAAAACGATTCTGTATAGTTATCGTCTTTTTCGATGGTCTCAATTTTTGTTTCTTTTAGCTTCTTAACTAATCCTTCTAACTTTTTATTGTCTCCACCGGTAGAAACAATGTCTGAGAATTGAGCGCCCAACTTAATGAACCCTTCATAATCTGCAGTTTTCAAATGCCCGAGCATATTGTCTTCAATATCCATCATGCGCACTTTACCCATCAGGTCTCCCTTAAATTTATGTGTAAAGCTGTTGTCGTAAATGGTGAAAACGGTTTTAGTGTTTTTGAACAACGGGTCGTTTTTGTAAGTAGTCTTTAAGTACAATGGAATGAAACTGGTAATCCAATCGTTGCAATGCACTACATCAGGCGCCCAGCCTAATTTGCGCACGGTTTCAATTACACCCTTGCAAAAGAAGATGGCACGCTCATCATTGTCCTCATAAAACTTGTTAGCCTTATCATGGAACATCGATTTGCGGTGAAAATAGTCTTCATTGTCGATAAAATAAACCTGAAGCTTGGCATTAGGAATGGAGGCAACCTTAATAACCAAAGGCTTCTCCTCATCGCCTACAGCAATGTTGATTCCGGAAAGTCTGACTACCTCGTGCAACCGATTCTTCCTCTCATTGATCAAACCAAACCTCGGCACCAGAATGCGGATCTCCATCCCTCTTTCCTGCATGGCCTGGGGAAGTTTCCTGACAAAGTCAGCAACCTCGGTGGTCTGCAAAAAAGGATTGATCTCACTGG
>CAZNRJ010000050.1:13516-15394 GCA_964574945.1 uncultured Ohtaekwangia sp.
CTACATAAAGAATACGGATTTTAGACATAATATGAGTTTTTTAATTCAGATCGAAAAACAGAGCCACAAAAGTACGGAATTTTAACGCGGCATTCAACTATACTTAAGATATAAGGCCTATATTTGCGACCCTTTAAAAAGGCCAGAAATGGATATTTTCAAGGAAATTAAACCCCTAAAGGCTTTTTTAGAGTCTGCAAAAAGAGATTCACACTCTGTTGGATTTGTGCCAACCATGGGTGCGCTCCATCAGGGGCATCTTTCCCTCATTAAAGCTTCAAAACGTGAAAATGCGAAAACAATTTGCAGCATTTACGTCAATCCCACCCAGTTTAATAACCCTGACGACTTAGCTCAATACCCCAGGGCGTTGGACAAGGACATTCAGTTATTGACGGATGCCGGTTGCGATGTTCTCTTTTGTCCGGATAATAAAGAGATGTATTCTGCTGAACCAGGTCTTACGTTTGATTTTGGACCGTTGGAAAAGGTGCTGGAAGGGAAATTTCGTCCCGGGCATTTTAGCGGGGTGGCATTAGTCATTTCGAAACTCTTTCATATTGTTAGCCCCAGCAAAGCTTATTTTGGGCAAAAGGATTTTCAGCAATTTAAGGTAATAGAAAAATTAGTTGAAGAGTTGAAGTTTGATGTTGCACTCAGGTGCATGCCCATTGAAAGAGAGCCTGATGGCCTTGCTATGTCATCGCGCAACGCACGGCTCAACGCTGAGCAAAGAAAAAAAGCAATCACGCTCTATGAATGCTTACGGCATGCCGGCAGCCTGATAAAGGAAGGCAAGAGTATAATTTCAGTTCGGGAGATGGTTGAAACCAAATTCTCAAAAGTGGATGACCTAAAACTTGAATATTTTGAATTGGCAGATTCGTCAAACTTAATGAGTTTGAAAAACGTTGCAGATAAGACCGGCAAGGCCATCCTGCTTATTGCCGGCTATGTGGGGGAGGTTCGATTGATTGATAATTTATTATTGACAGATGAGAATTGAAGTTTTAAAATCAAAAATACACCGGGTAAAAATCACGGAAGCAGAATTGCATTATGTAGGCAGTATTACACTCGACTCAACATTGATGGAGGCCGCCAATCTGATAGAAGGGGAAAAAGTGCAGGTTGTGAACATCAATAATGGAGAGCGATTGGAAACATACGTAATAAAAGGCGCACCTGATTCAGGAACTGTTTGCCTGAATGGCCCGGCTGCACGCAAAGCACAAGTAGGGGATATTGTAATTATTATTTCTTATGCATCCATGGAAATGGAAGAAGCTAAAAAATTTAAACCATCTTTGGTTTTTCCCGATCCCGATAATCGGTTAATTTGATCCTCAAACTAATTCCCTTGCATCCTAAAATAAAGTCTGCCCTCCAGTACCTTGTCATGATTGCAATAACCGTTGCGTTGTTATGGCTTTCGTTGCGCGGGTTAAATGTGGAGGGTGAGGATAAATCAGAATTTATCTGGAACGCGTGGAAAAAATGTGATAAAGGATACTTGCTAATAATGGCTTTGGTTGCCATGGCAAGTCACGTGTTACGCGCAGTTCGCTGGAGAATGCTGTTAGAACCAACGGGCAATAAAGTTACGCTTGGTAATAGCTTTCTCTCTTTAATGATTGGCTACTTAGTCAATATGGCGGTGCCGCGCGGTGGCGAGGTTTCCAGGTGTTATAATCTTTATAAGTTAGAAGAAACCCCGGTGGAGGTCTCATTCGGTACGGTGGTCGTAGAACGCATTGTGGATTTGATTTCTCTCATCCTGTTAATTGGCATTTCTTTCGTTGTTGAATGGACCCGGTTGAAAACATTCATTGATACGCTGGATTTTTCCAGGTCGGGTAGTTCTTCTTTTCCGGTTTG